>CALDFO010000538.1 GCA_937942205.1 uncultured Alphaproteobacteria bacterium | reverse complement strand
GCGCGGATATAGCCCGGCAAATCCCAGAAGGACAGGGTGTCGGGCGAGGCGAAGCTTTCCTGAATCTGTTCCGCCGTCAGGGTGGTGGGCAGGCGGTAACTGTCGTGATGGACCGGCTTGCCGGACTTGTCCGAGACCCAGGCATTGTTCAGCACCCAGTGATTGCTGCGCAACTGGGCGTTGGCGGCGTCGATGCGGCCCTCGAAACGGTCATCGGGGCCATAGAGGAATACCAGCACCTCCTCCAGATGCTCGCCCTGGCGGGCGACGCGCAGGGCATGGATCACCGACTGCTGCTTTTCATCACCCTGGCGCAGCCAGAGCCCGTTGATCGAGACCGACAGCGAGGATTCCTGGCCCTTGACATAGCGCGCTTCCAGCCCGGCGAATTCCGAGAACATCCGGGCCGAGATCGGAGTGAACACCGTCACGGTGGTCACCCCGATGAACACCGCCACGGTCAGCGGCGGCAGCAGGAAGTCCCAGGCCGAAACCCCCGCCGCCCGCGTCGCCACCAGCTCGCGGTTGCGGGTGAGGCGCACGAAGGTGAACACCCCGCCCAGCAGGATGGCGAAGGGCAGCATCTTCTGGCCCAGATTGGGCAGCTGCAGCACCGCCATGCCGATCACCACCGGCGTCGCCAGATTGTGCGCGGCGGTGCGGTTGAGCAGCTCCACGACATCGATGGAAAAGGCCAGCGCCAGGAAGACGCCATAGACGATGAGAAACCCCATCAGGAATTGCGCCGCCAGATAGCGGTAGAGCGTCCAGGACCAGCTCATGCCGCCAGCGCCTCGCGGTTCTGGCGGCGGCGCGCCAGGATGGCGGCGGGGCTGTAGCCCATCAGAACCGCCACCGCTCCGGCCGCGCCCAGCAGCGGGATGAGATAGAACAGGATGGACAGGACCGCTTCGCGCTGGGCCAGGCCCGTGATGCCATAGCCGGCGATGCGCAGGCCCGCCGCCGCCAGGCTGGCCAGGGTCAGGCGCAGGGCGATGCTGCCGCGCTGGCGGCGACCGCGCAGCACCGCCGCCATGGCGATCAGGGCGAAGGCGATGCAATAGAGCGGCTGGCTGATGCGGTTGTGCGCCTCGGCGAAGAATTGGCCGCGCGTGCGCGCGTTGATGCCCGCCTCCTGCGGCCAGAGCAGTTCGGGCAGGTAGCGTTCGTTGGTCTTGCGCACCGTGGCGCTGGCCGGGCCGGAGAACTGGTCCAGGTTGATGGTGTTGCGCTGGAAATGCAGCACCAGCAGCTTGGCGCCGCCATCCTCGGCTTGCTCGAAGGTGCCGTCTTCCATGATCAGGCGCGCCCCCGCCGGGGTCTGGGCCAACATGCCGCGCTCGGCGACATAGGTGATGGGCCGTTTCTTGTCGCGGTTGTCATGCACCAGGATGCCGCGGATTTCCCCGCCGCGGCTGAGTTCGCGGATGAAGACGGTCAGGCCCTGGGCCGGGGTGTTGAAGTCGCCCTCGTTCAGCAGCGCCCCCGCCACGTCGGCGCGGATGTCCATCACCTTGTCGCGCAGGGCGCGCTGGCCCGCCGGCATCAGCCACAGGGCGCAGATCCAGGTCAGCACCATCACGATGCCAGCCGCCGCCAGCACCGGCGCGGCCAGCTGGCGCAGCGAATAGCCGGCCGAGGCCATCACCACCAGTTCGCTGTCGCCCGCCAGCCGCGACAGGGTGATCAGCGTGGCGAAGAAGAAGGCGATCGGCATGATGATCATCAGCGGCGTCGGCAGCATCAGCAGGATCAGATAGAGGAAGGTCGGCGCCGACTGGCCGCGATTGATGACCAGGTCCAGCAGCGGCAGGATGGTGACCAGCCAGATCACGCTGGTGAGCAGCAGGGTCAGCAGCGCCACCGGCCCCAGAAGCTGGCCCAGCACATAGACGGACAGACGCGGGAACCAGCCCGGCCGGAACGCCGCCTGGGACGCCACCGAGGAGGATGCCGCCCCGTATGCCTGGCGCACGCCTGCCATTGCCGCTTGTATCCGTCCTTCTTGGAATGACCGCCGGATTCGCCCTAAACTGGCCCCGGAACAGGGATTTTAGCCGTCCCCCACCCCGGAAATATAGAGAGAAAGTGCCCCATGCAGATTTCCTTCGTCGCCCCCGTCACCGCCTCGGGTGAGGTTTCCGCCGGGGCCTGGGTGGTCGGAGCGGTCGAGGGCGGCGTCCTGCTGCCGGCGGCGGCGCGCGCCGACAAGGCCAGCGGCGGGGCGATCGGCCGGGCGCTGAAATTCTCCAAATTCTCCGGCAAGGCGGGGCAGATGCTGGAGGTGCTGGCCCCGGCGGGGCTGAAAGCCTCGCGCCTGCTGCTGGCCGGCCTGGGCAAGGCCGAGGCGCTGGACGAAAAGGGTCTGGAGACGGTGGGCGCCCAGATTCTGGGCCGCATGCACACGGCGGGCGAAACCGCCGCCACCTTCGACCTGGACCTGCCCAAGGGCTGCAAGGTCAAGAAGCCCGAACTGGCGGCGCATCTGGCCTTCGGCGCGGCGCTGAAAAGCTATGCCTTCGACAAGTACCGCACCCGCAACCTGGACGAGTTCAAGCGCAGCATGAAGACGCTGCGGGTGGCGACGCCGGACATGGCGGCGGCGCGCAAGGCGCATGGCGGCCTGGCGGCGGTGGCCGACGGCATCTTCCTGGCGCGCGACCTGGTGAATGAGCCGCCCAATGTCCTGTATCCGCAGGAATTCGCCCGCCGCGCCAAGGCGGCGCTGACCCGGCTGGGGGTGAAGGTGGAGATTCTTGGCGAGGCCGAGATGAAGCGCCAGGGCTTCGGCGCGCTGGTGGGCGTGGGTCAGGGCAGCGACCGCGAAAGCCAGCTGGTGGTGATGCAGTGGAACGGGGGCAAAAAGTCCGGCAAGCCCGTCGCGCTGGTGGGCAAGGGGGTCTGCTTCGATTCCGGCGGCCTGTCGCTGAAGCCGGGCAACGCCATGATGGGCATGAAGGGCGACATGGCGGGCGCCGCCGCCGTCACCGGCACGATGCTGGCGCTGGCGGCGCGCAAGGCCAAGGTCAATGCGGTGGGGGTGATCGGGCTGGTGGAGAACATGCCGTCGGGCGGCGCGACGCGCCCCGATGACGTGCTGACCACCCTGTCGGGCCAGACGGTGGAGGTGTTGAACACCGACGCCGAGGGCCGTCTGGTGCTGGCCGATGCGCTGACCTATACCCAGCGGCGTTTCTCGCCCAGGCTGGTCATCGATCTGGCCACCTTGACCGGCGCCATCGTGGCGACGCTGGGCTTTGAACATGCGGGCGTGTTCAGCAATGACGAGGATCTGGTGCGGCGCATCCAGGCGGCGGGCCATTACACCGGCGAGCGGGTGTGGCAGCTGCCGCTCGATCCCTTCTACGACCGCATGATCAAGTCCAAGATCGCCGACATGAAGAATATCGGCGGGGCCAATTCCGGCGCGATCTCGGCGGCGCAGTTCCTGGGGCGGTTCATCGAACAGGACACGCCCTGGGCGCATCTGGATATCGCGGGCGTGGCCTGGCAGGACGGCGAGCAGAAGCCGGCCATTCCCTCCTGGGGCACCGGCTGGGGCGTGCGGCTGCTGAACCGGCTGGTGATCGAGAA
>CALDFO010000537.1 GCA_937942205.1 uncultured Alphaproteobacteria bacterium | reverse complement strand
CATGGGCATCATCGGCGCCCTGCTGTTCGCGCACGGGTTCAGCGGCGACACCTTCCATGTGCCCTTCTGGGTGGTGCTCACCTGTCAGGCGGCGATGGCCCTGGGCACCCTGTTCGGCGGCTGGCGCATCGTGCGCACCATGGGCTCGCGCATCACCCATCTGACCCCCACCCAGGGCGTCTGCGCCGAAACCGCCGGGTCCATCACCCTGTTCGCGGCGACCTGGCTGGGCATCCCGGTCTCCACCACCCACACCATCACCGGCGCCATCGTGGGGGTGGGCGCGGCGCGGCGGGTTTCAGCGGTGCGCTGGAACGTGGCCAAGGACATCGTCACCGCCTGGATCGTCACCATGCCGGCGGCAGGCCTGATCGGCGCGGTTTTCTACTTCCTGGCGGGCGTCTTCGGCGTCAAATAACCGTCACACCGAACCGGCATACCACGCGCGCGGACGAACAAGGCGCTGCGCGGCCGGCGCCTTTTTCGTATCTTCCTGGCGCCAAATGGGGCCAACTGTGATTGTACGGTCAGGGTCAGGCAAATCATGCAGGATGCGGTGGTGCGGGGCGAACCCCTTTTTCGCGAACATGCCAGACAGGTGGCGGCGCTGTGCTGGCGCGCCGCGCCCGCGCTGGAGATTCTGCTCATCACCTCGCTGAGCACCCGCCGCTGGATCATCCCCAAGGGCTGGCCGATGCTGGAGATGAGCCTGTTCGAATCCGCCGCCCGCGAAGCTTTCGAGGAAGCCGGTGTCGAGGGCGCGATCGGCGACATCCCGGTCGGCAACTATGTCTATCTCAAGGAACGCAAGGGCGGCGGCGCCGTGCCCTGCAGCGTGGATGTCTTTCCGCTGGAAGTGACGGGCCAGGCCGAGACCTGGCCGGAACAGGGCGCGCGCGAACTGGCCTGGCTGCCGCTGGAAGAAGCCGCCGCCAAGGTGGATGAGCCGGGACTGCGCGACATCCTGCTGGCGTTCGGCCGGCCGCCGGAACGCGGCCGTCACGCCGCTACACGTTGACCAGATCCAGCGGATAAAGTGGCCGCGTCACCTTGGTGAAGGGGATGCGCCGCATGTTGGCGCAGGTCGGGCCCGGCGTGTCCGCCAGGAAAATCCGTGCCGCGATGGGCGTGTAGGACACGCGGAAATGCGCCGGCGAGCGCACAAAGACCAGCGCCGCGCCGGCGGGGTCCAGCCCCACCGAATGATGAATGCCCAGATCCCATTCGAAATGGGGGATGGAGCGCAGATTCAGCCGGATGGACCCGATCGCCAGCACCACGGTCAACCCCATCTCGCCGACCATGCCCCGCGCGCCGTCGCCCGTCAGGATGTAGGCGCCGTCGGAGATCACCTTGACCTTGCCGGTCACGGTCAAGGGATCGCCCAGGCCGGAGCGCTTATGGCCTACCGCCAGGGTGACGGTGGCGCCCGCGCCCGCCTTTGCGGCTTGCGCCGCCGCCTCGGCATCGCAGATGGTGCAGATGGAGATGCGATCGGCGCGGTCGGCCCCCGCCCGCAGCAACGCCGCCAGCACGGCGGTGGAATCGGCCGCCGCCCCGCCCGAGGGCGTGTCGCCGGAATCGCTGGCCACCGTCAGGCCGGGCGAGGACAGGCCGATGCGGATGATCTCGTCCAGCGGTGTGATGGTGGGTTCGAACTCCGCGCGGCGGTCCCAGGCCATCTGGGCCAGCCGGTCGGCGGCCGCCTGCGTCTTGGCCGGATCGGTGCCGCAGACCAGCGCGGCGAACCCCAGATCGGGCGTATCGATCCAGGGCTGCACCGGAAACAGCGAGACATGCAGCACCTCGCCACGGGCTTCCATTGCCCGCCCTTCCGCCACGATGTCGGCCAGCGGCGCGGCGGTGGTGCGCGCCGAATCGGGGCTGACCACCATGTGCTTCTTGGCCAGCGCCATCACCGGCTTCACCTTGCCGTTCACCCAGTCCACCAGCAGCTGCGCCGTGCGATAGCCGGTTTCATACATGTCGATATGGGGAAATTCGCGATAACCGATATAGGCTACATCCGGCTGGATCATCGCGGCGGTGATGTGGCCATGCAGGTCCAGCGACACCGTGATGGGAGTACCCGACGGCAACACCGCGCGCACCCGGCGCACGATCTCGGCCTCGGCATCGGGCTCGTCTTCCAGGATCATGGCGCCATGCAGGGCCAGATAGACCCCATCCACCGGCCCCGCCGCCGCCAGCCGCTCCAGGATTTCGCCCAGCAGGATTTCAAAACTGGCGCGCTCCACCGTGCCCGAGGCCATCGCCATCGTCGCCAGCAGCGGCACGATCTCGGCCCCCGCCGCGTGCAAGGCATCCAGCGCGCCCGGCACCTCCAGACGCGCGCCGCCAAAAGCGGTGAGAATCTCGTCGCCGCGGTACAGATACTGATCCTCGAAGGTCTTCACCGTGGTGGTGAAGGGCACAAAAGAATTGGTTTCCTGCTTCAGTTCGGCGACGGCAATCCGCATGACGGGTTCCTCCTAGAGCATGGGCCGCAGCGCGCCGCGGCCGGGAATGGCCGCCAGCAGAGCCTTGGTATAATCGCTGGACGGGGCGGCGAAGATGTCGCGCGTCGGCCCCTGTTCCACCACCCGGCCGTGACGCATCACCATCACCCGGTGGCAGACCTGGGCCGCCACCCGCATGTCATGGGTGATGAACAGCATGGCGAGATTCATCTGTTGGCGCACCTGATCCAGCAATTGCAGCACCTGGGCCTGCACCGTCACATCCAGCGCCGAGACCGGCTCGTCCGCGATCAGCACATCAGGGGTCAGCATCAGGGCGCCGGCCAGGCCGATGCGCTGGCGCTGGCCGCCGGAAAAATCGTGCGGGAAACGGTCCATCACCTGCGGATTGAGGCCC
>CALDFO010000536.1 GCA_937942205.1 uncultured Alphaproteobacteria bacterium | reverse complement strand
AGTAATATTTCGATTTTTGACGCTTTTCATCGGTTTTACTCCGATCAATGTCTTATATTTCGCATATTGTGGCGAAAAAAACCGCCACTCAAGAGGTAGTGTTCCAAGTGGGCGTTTCCCACTCTCACGCTTTTGCGCAGGTAAAGCCGATGTCGACCGTCACAGCCAAGTCCCAGCGCGAAGCGGCGCTTCTTTCTTTCGAACGTTCCGCGGATGTGATCGCACAAAGCGCCGGCTATATCGCGGGCGGCATCAACAGCAATTTCCGCATCGGCATGGCGGGCGGCCCCCTGGTGTTCCGCTGCGGCGACGGGCCTTACCTGATCGATGTCGATGGCAACCGGCTGATCGACTATTATTGCGGCATGGGCGCGATGGTGCTGGGCCATACCCCGGCGGGCGTCCAGCAGGCAGTCAAGGATCAGGTCGAAAAGGGCATCCTCTATGCCGGAAACTCGGAGATCGAGCTGGAGGCTGCCCGCATCCTGTGCGAGCGTATTCCCAGCGCCCAGCGCATCCGTTTCGGTTCCTCGGGCTCGGAAGTGGCGCAGGCCGCCTTCCGCCTGGCGCGCGCCGCCACCGGCAAGCGCATCATTCTGAAATTCGAAGGCCATTACCACGGCTGGTTCGACAATATTCTGTGGTCCACCGCGCCGGGCGAGAATGCCGCCGGGCCGGAAGACGCGCCGGTGAAGGTCGCGGGCAGCGTGGGCCAGCTTGCCAGCGCGGGCGACGATCTGGATGTGATCGGCTGGAACGACCTGGCGGCGCTGGAAACGCGGCTGGCCAGGGGCGACATCGCCGGCGTGATCATGGAACCGGCCATGTGCAACCAGGGCGCCATCGCGCCCGCCTCCGGTTATCTGGAAGGGGCGCTGGCGGCTTGCCGCAA
The DNA here is from genome assembly GCA_937942205.1 of uncultured Alphaproteobacteria bacterium. Classification (GTDB taxonomy): domain Bacteria; phylum Pseudomonadota; class Alphaproteobacteria; order Micropepsales; family Micropepsaceae; genus Rhizomicrobium. Next base: position 8,332 of record CALDFO010000536.1, on the reverse strand, counting down.
GCACGGCGCGATCCTGATCTTCGACGAGGTCATCACCGGCTTCCGCCTGGGCCGCGAAGGGGCGCAAAAGCGGTTCGGCGTCACGCCCGATCTGTCCATCTTTGCCAAGGCCATCGCCAACGGCTTTCCCGTGGCGGCGCTGGTGGGCCGCGCCGACCTGCTGGATATGTTCGTGACCGGGGGCGTGCTGCATGGCGGCACCTTCAATGCCCAGCCCGTCACCATGGCGGCGATGGTGGCGACGCAAAAAGCGCTGACGCCGGAACTGTACGAAGCCTGGTCCAGGCGCGGCGTGCGGCTGCGCGACGGCATCCGCGACATTCTGAACGCGGCGGGCATCAAGGCGCAGGTGACCGGTTTCGAGTTGATGTTCCATGTCGCCTTCGGGCTGGACGCGCCCGCGCGCAACTATCGCGGCCTGCTCAAGGCCGACAAGCCGCGCTATGTGAAATTCGCCCATGCCTTGCTCAAGCGTGGCGTGCGGGTGCTGGAACGGGGCGCCTGGTTCGTCTCCAGCGTCCATGACGACGCGGTGATCGACGCCACGCTGGAAGCGGTAAGAGGCGCGGTGGAAGATATTAAGTAACCCCCTCCGGCTTTAATTTACGCTCGGCTCGTCCGTACGCTGCCGCTACGGACGACCGCCTTCGCACGTTGAAGCCACCTTCCCCTTTCGTGGCGCTGCGCGCCAAAGGGGGGAGGCGGGCCTGTGCCGACCGGTCTTACGTCTCCGGCCGCCCTGCCGCCAGCCCCGCGCCGTAATCGGCATAGGACTTTTCCTCCACGATGCCGGAGCCGACCAGCAGGTTCATCTCGCGCTTGATGCGGGCGCGCGCGTCGTTGGTGACATAGACGGCGCGGGCCAGCGCGATGAAACGGTCGCCGAAATCGCGCGCCTTCTCGCAGTCGCGGATATCGTCCTCGATCCCCCACAGGTCTTCATTGACCCGCCGAAGCTGGTCCATCAGCGCGGCGAAGCCCGGCACGTCCTTTACCGCGGCGAAGAAATCCGGTCCCAGAAGGTCCAGTTCGGCCCGCACGTTTCCCAGCTTGGCGGGATCGGATATCCGTGCCGCCTTGATCTCAAGGATGGTGATCTTGTCGGCCACCTCGCCATGCGAGGCGGGAATCATCAGCACGGCCATCATGTTTCTCCCGGTCGGCGCATCTTACCTCAGGCGGCCTTGCTGTCGCGGGCCCGGAACAGAAGTCCGGTCAGGGCCATGGCCAGGAAGCTGGCCGCCAAGGCCAGGCCGAAGGCGGTCCAGGTGCTGGCGGCGGGCAGCAGTCCATAGACCACAAAGCAGAAGCAGGTCACCGATGTCAGTCCCAGGGTCATGCCCCCCACCATGTCCCGCACCGCCTGGCGGCCATGCTGGATATGGCTGGAAATGCAGATGATCGAGCCCATCACCGGGAAGGTGGTGAACATGCCTGACCAGTGGGTGCCCAGGGTCGCGGCGAAGCGGGTGATCGCCACCGTCAGGGTCGCACCCGCCACCATGCGGACAGCCAGGCCCCATTTGCCATGCTCGCGCTTCTCGCCCGAGGCCGTGCCGCGCGGATACAAAAGGATGGCGGCGGCCATCAGCAGGGCGGGCAGGGCGATCAGCCATGTGGGGCCGTCCTGCAGCAGCACGCAGGCGACGGCCGCCACCGTCCAGGCGGTGAACGCGATGGCGATGCACCAGGGCCATGCCAGGCGTTGCGCACAGGCGGCATAGCTCAGGGTGAAGGCCAGCCAGGGCACCAGCCCGAAATAGGCGCCCAGCGCGGCGGCGCTGCCGAAGACCGGACCAAGGTCCAGGGTGATGAACAGCAGCAACGGCCCGGCCACCACGGGAAAGCCCGCCAGCCATCCGGCCACGCGGGGGCCGTACAGCCGGTCGGCAATGCCCAGCAGCAGCAGCGCCAGTGGCACGATGGTCAGTTTGAGGATCAGCAAATCGGTGTTCCGCCCCGCGCTTTTGTAGCAGAAGCGGCGGCCGCGCCAATGGTGCGCCGCCATATCTCAAATGCTTGCCAGCCGCGCGAAAACCCGGGAAGCTTTGGCCGGGGAAACGGGTTTAGTGGGGCATGGTCAGGGTCTTTGTCGCGGGCATTTTTCACGAAACCCATTCCTTTTCCGGCGACACCACCGGCTTTGAAGGCTTTGTCATTCATCGCGGGGCGCAGATCACCGCCCGCCGCGGCGACGCCTCGCAGATGGACGGTTTCCTCAGCGTGGCCGAGCGCGAAGGCTGGGAGGTGGTGCCCGCCGTCACTTATACCGGCGGCGCGTCGGGCACCGTGGATCATGTGGTGTTCGAGACGTTCTGGAGCGAAGTGAAGCCGCTGCTGGAACAGGCGCTGGCCCAGGGGCTGGACGCCATCCATCTGTCACTGCATGGCGCGATGGTCACCAGTGAATGCGACGATCCCGAAGGCGAGTTGATGGCGCGCGTCCGCAACATGCCGGGGGCCGAAGGCCTGCCGCTCTATTGCGTGGGCGACCTGCACGCCACCCTCACGCCGCGCATGGGGGCGTTGTCGGACGCCATGATCTTCTACCGGGAGTGCCCGCATACCGACGCTTTCGACAGCGCCGTGCTGGCCTCGGAGCTGCTGACGCGCCGCCTCAAGACCGGTGTGCGGCCCCGGCATCTGGTGCTGGTCACGCCCATCGTCTGGCCGCCCACCGGCACCGGCACCAAGGACGGGCCGATGCGCGCGCTGGAAGACGCGGCGCGGCGGCTGGAGCGCGAGGTGCCCGGCATGTTGGCGATGAATATCGTGGGCGGCTACGCCTTTTCCGATGTGCCCCATGCGGGCGTGGCCTTCTCGGCCATCACCGAAGGCAGCGAGGCCGAGGCGCAGGAAGCCCTGCGCGAACTGGCGCAGATCGCCTGGGACATGCGCCATGACGGCATCCCGCCGCAGCACGATCTGGACGCGGTGGTCAAAGCCTTCCGCCCCGGCGGCAAGGGGCCGGTGCTGGTGGTGGAACCGGCCGACAATGTCGGTGGCGGCGCACCGGGCGACGCCACCGATGTGCTGCGCGCCTTCCTCAAATACGATGTCCAGGGCGCGGGCGTGGCGATGGCCGATGCCGACGCCGTGGCCGCTTTGCAGCGCATCACCATCGGCCAGAAAATGACCCTGCCGATCGGCGGCTCGCATCCGCTCGATCCGGGGCCGGTGACGCTGGAGGTCGAGCTGATCTCCCGCAGCGACGGCACGTTCGAACTGGAGGATCACAACTCCCATCTGGTGGGATCGCTGGGCAAGATCATCCATATGGGTCCGTCGGCGGTGGTGCGCCATCGCGGCATCACCATTCTTTTGTCCTCGGCCAAGCTGTGCCCCTTCGATCTGGGCCAGTGGCGCAGCCAGGGCGTCAGTCCCGAGGAACTCAGCATCGTGGGCATCAAGGCGGCGGTGGGCCATCGCGCGGCGTGGGAGCCGATCGCCTCGGCCAGCTTCACCGTCAACACCAGCGGTCCCTGCACCTCGGACATCACGCGGCTACCCTATAAAAAGCTGCGCCGTCCGGTCTTTCCGCTCGATTCGCTGGAGGCGTAAGGATGCTGGACCGCCGGGCCATGCTGAGCGCCGCGGCGGGCTTGCCCTTTTTCGCGCAGGCCGCCCCTGCCGCACCCCTTTTGAAGAAGGGCGGCACGCTGAACGCCATGATGCCGGTGGAGCCCTGGACGCTCTGCTATCCCTTGCAGAACATGCGGGTGACCCAGCAGATCTGCGGCAACATCAATGAATCGCTGCTGCTGTTCGACTGGCAGTTCAATCCCCATCCCAACTTGGCCAAAAGCTTCACGGTGTCGCCGGACGGGCGGGTCTATGCGTTCCGGTTGCAGGAAAATGTCCTGTGGCATGACGGGGCGCCCTTCACGGCGCGCGATGTGGTGTTCAGTTGCGACGTGATGCTGCGTCAGCTCAATCCCCGCAGCCGCAACGCCCTGGCCTATTGCGAAAGCATCCGGGCAACCGGCTCCCACACCGTCGTCTTCACCCTGAAACAGCCTTTCAACGCCTTTCTGCTGTCGCTGATGGCGTCGGGCGCGCCGATGATGCCGGCCCATATCTATGAAGGGACCGATTTCCGCACCAACCCCTTCAACTACAAGCCCATCGGCACCGGCCCCTTCAAGTTCGCCCGCTGGGAGCGGGGCCAGTATATCCGCCTGACCCGCAACGACCGCTACTGGAAGCCGGACCAGCCGCACGTGCAGGACATCTTCTTCCGCGTCTGCCCCACGCCGGAACAGCGCATGGTGGCGATCGAGACCGGGGCGGTGGATGTGGCCTTCGCCGACGATATCGACTCGGTGGTGACCTCGCGGCTGGTGGCCAATCCCAATCTGGCGCATTCGCAGCGCGGCTATGAAGGCGTGGGCGAGATCACCGTGATGGAATGCAACCATCGCCGCTGGCCGTTCAGCGACCGGCGCTTCCGCGCCGCCTTCATGCACGCGATCGACCGCGAATTCCTGGTCAAGGCGATCAATTTCGGCCAGGGCAAGGTGGCCAGCGGGCCGCTGCCTTCCACCGCGCTCTATTACGATTCCAAGGTGCTGACGCGCTATCCTTTCGATCCGGCCCGCGCCCGCGCCTTGCTGGACGAGATGGGCCTGAAGAAGAAACCGGGCGGTGTGCGCCACAGTTTCGGCATGATGATGGTGCCGGACGGCGGCGGCGCCTGGACGCGCGGCGCCCATTACGCCAAGCAGGCGCTGGCCGATGTGGGGCTGGCGGTGAATCTGGAATCCGCCGACTGGTCCACCTTCAGCCGCCGCAGCGGCGGCTGGGATTTCGACACCGGCTGGAACAGCTATGGCACCTATGGCGATCCGGCCATCGGCACCGCGCGCTTTTATCTGTCGTCGAATATCCGCAAGGGCGTGCCGCTGACCAACGTCCAGGGCTATCGCAATGCCGAGGTGGACGATCTGTTCCAGAAGGCGTCGGTCGCCATCACACGCGAGGAGGCGCAGGGCCATTACAGCCGCCTGCAGGAAATCCTCACCCGCGACGTCGCCATGCTCTGGATGTATGAGCGCACCCCCATCATGTATTTCAACAAGCGGGTGAAGGATCTGGTCACCGGCCCCAACGGCCCCAATGACGGCCTAGGCCGTACCTGGCTGGCCTGATGGACATCGCATGAGCCGGTTGCGCTATATCCTGCTGCGCCTGGTCAAGACGGTGCTGGTCACCGTCGCGGTGGTGGTGCTGAGTTTCTTCCTGATCCGGCTGGCGCCGGGCGACGCCGCCACGGTGATGGCGGGTCAGTCCGGCTATGCCGACGAGGCGTTCGTCACGGCCCTGCGCGCCGAATACGGCCTGGATAAGCCCCTGCCGGTGCAGCTGTGGAAGTATGCCGGCGCGGTGGCGCGGGGCGATCTGGGCACATCCTATGAACGGCGTTTGCCGGTGCTGGATGTGATCCTGGAACGGCTGCCCAACACCCTGTTGCTGGATGCCTTCGCCCTGCTGGTGGCGATCGTGGGCGGAGTCTTTCTGGGCGGCATCGCCGCGCGGCGGCCCGGATCGGCGGCCGATGCCGGCGTGACGGCGCTGGCGATGCTGTTCTACGCCACGCCGCAGTTCTGGCTGGGCATGATGATGGTGCTGGTCTTTTCCGTCTGGCTGGCCTGGCTGCCGCCCTTCGGCATCGAAACCATGGGCGCCGACTATACGGGATGGGCACAGCTTCTGGACATCGCCCAGCACATGATCCTGCCGGGGGTGACGCTGGCGCTGTATTTCATGGCCAGTTATGCGCGGCTGACCCGCACCGCCATGATCGAGGTGGCCGAACAGGATTTCGTCAAGACCGCCCGCGCCAAGGGCATCAGCGAACGGCAGGTGGCGCGGCGCCATATCTTGCGCAACGCGCTGATCCCGCTGGTCACCTATGCGGGATTGCAGGCGTCCATCCTGGTGGGCGGCAGCGTGCTGGTGGAGAATGTCTTTTCCTGGCCCGGCATCGGCACCCTGGCCTATGAGGCGGTGACGGGGCGCGACAATCCGCTGCTGCTGGGCATCTTCATCGTCACCGCCGTCCTGGTCAGCCTGTTCAACCTCGTCACCGACATCGCCTATTCGCTGGTCGATCCACGGGTGGAGTTGGGCCGATGACGCCGCTGGCCGCCTTTGTCCGCCATTTCTTCGCCCGCCCGACGGCGGTGTTCGGCTTTGCCGTCTTCCTGGTGATCGTGCTGCTGGCGCTGGGCGCGCCGCTGATCTTCAGCCGGACGCCTTTTTCCATCGTGGGGATGCCGCTGCTGCCGCCGGGCGCGCCGGGCTTGCTGGCGGGCAGTGATGTGCTGGGCCGCGACATCGCGGTGGGCCTGGCCTATGGCGCGCGCATCTCGCTGCTGGTGGGCATCACCTCCACCATTGGCGCGGTGGGCATCGGGGTGCTGCTGGGCGCCATCGCCGGCTATTATGGCGGGGTGGTGGACGACCTGCTGATGCGGGTGACCGAATTCTTCCAGATCATTCCCAGCTTCGTGCTGCTGATGGTGCTGGTGGCGTTCCTGCAACCCAGCCTGACCTCCACCGTGATCGGCATCGCGCTGATTTCCTGGCCGCAGGTGGCGCGGGTGGTGCGGGGCGAGTTCCTGTCGTTGCGGGCGCGGGAATTCGTGCAGGCCGCCCGCACCCTGGGCGAGCGCGACGCACACATCATCTTCGCCCAGATTCTGCCCAACGCCTTGCCGCCCATCGTGGTGGTCAGCTCCATGATGGTGGGCAGCGCCATCCTCACCGAATCCGCTCTCAGCTTTCTGGGGTTGGGCGATCCCAATCTGCTGAGCTGGGGCAGCATGATCGGCAGCTCGCGCTCGGCCATGTGGGTGGCCTGGTGGACCACGGTGCTGCCGGGCCTGTCCATCATGGTTACGGTGCTGGCGCTGAACTTCATCGGTGACGGGCTGAACGATGCCCTCAATCCCCGGCAGGGGCGCTGACATGGCGCTGGTGGCGATCGAGAATCTGACCGTGGCACTGCCCGAGGGCGCGGACCGCGCCCATGCGGTGGACGGCGTCAGCCTGGAGATCGGGCCGAACGAGATCGTCTGCATCGTGGGCGAATCCGGTTCCGGCAAGTCGGTGACCGCCCATGCCGTCATGGGCCTGTTGCCACGGGGTGTGCATGTCACCGGCGGCCGGATCGGCTGGGACGGAACCGACCTGCTGACGCTGCCGCCGGACCGGATGCGCCGGATGCGAGGCCGCGATATCGCCATGATCTTCCAGGATCCGATGGCGGCGCTGAATCCGGTGATCACCATCGGCCGCCAGGTGACCGAGCAGATCCGCGCCCATAGCGCCGTGTCCAAGGCCGAGGCGCTGAAACAGGCGGCGACCCTACTGGGCGAGATGGGGCTGAAGGATGTGCCGGGCCTGCTGAAAGCCTATCCGCACCAATTGTCGGGCGGCCAGCGCCAGCGGGTGATGATCGCCATGGCCTTGTCGCTGTCGCCGCGCTTGCTGATCGCCGACGAGCCGACCACCGCCCTCGACGTGACGATCCAGGCCCAGATCCTGCGCCTGATCAAGCGCATCCAGGCCGAACGGGCGATGAGCGTTCTGTTCATCACCCATGACTTCGGCGTGGTGGCCGATATCGCCGACCGGGTGGTGGTGATGCGCCATGGCCAGGTGGTGGAAAGCGGACCGGCCGCGCAGGTGCTGTGCGATCCGCAGCATCCCTACACCCGCGCCCTGATCGCCGCCGTGCCGCAGGGCCAGGCCATCGCACCGCTGGCCGCCGACGACAAACCGCTGATGGCGGTGTCCAACCTGGCCAAGCTGTTCCGGCGCGGCGGGTTTTTCTCGTCCGCCGCCGCCACGCGGGCGGTGGACGACGTGTCGCTGACCTTAAGGCGGGGCGAGACGCTGGGCGTGGTGGGCGAATCGGGCTCGGGCAAATCCACCCTGGCCCGCTGCATCATCCGGCTGCTGGACCCCGATGCAGGGCAAATCCTGTTCGACGGCGCCGACATCGCCCGCCTGTCCGCGCGGGGGATGCGCCCCAACCGGCGCCGCATCCAGATGGTGTTCCAGGACCCTTTCTCCTCGCTCAATCCCCGGCACCGGGTGGGCCAGATCATCACCGCCGGGCCGCGCGCCCATGGCGAGAACGCCGCCGCCTGCCGCGCGCGGGCCGCCGGCATCTTGCAACTGGTGGGCCTCAATCCGCAGGTGATGGACCGTTTCCCGCACGAATTTTCCGGCGGCCAGCGCCAGCGCATCGGCATCGCCCGCGCCCTGATGCTGAACCCTGATGTGCTGATCGCGGACGAGCCGGTCTCGGCGCTGGATGTGACGG
>CALDFO010000535.1 GCA_937942205.1 uncultured Alphaproteobacteria bacterium | reverse complement strand
TTAGCCATACCGTCTTTAGATTTGGTTAAATGGAACGGCAGCCCCTTTTCATCGCCCCCGTCTTCATCGCCGAAGCGTCCAGCAATCACGGCCGGGACCTGGACCGGGCGCGCGCCTTTGTGGACGCAGCGGCGGATGCGGGCTGCGATGCGGTCAAGTTCCAGCTGTTCAAGATCGACCGGATGTTCGCGCCGGAAATCCTGGCCCTCAGTCCCAAGCACCGGGCGCGGGCGGAATGGGAACTGCCGCTGGATCACCTCGCCCCCCTGGCCGAACATTGTTCGGCGCGGGGCATACAGTTCTCCTGCACCCCCTTCTATCTGGAAGCGGTGGCGGAACTGGCGCCCTTTGTGGATTTCTACAAGGTGGCCTCCTACGAATTGCTGGTCACGGACCTGCTGCGCGCCTGCGCCGAATCCGGCAAGCCCGTGGTGCTGTCCACCGGCATGGCCACGGTGGCGGAGATTTCCGCCGCCGCCGCCACCCTGACCGATGCGGGCGCGTCCGACATCACGCTGCTGCATTGCGTGTCGGCCTATCCCACCCCCGCCGCCGAAGCCAATCTGTCGGCCATCGCCCAGTTGCGCGATCTGACCGGGTTGAAAGTGGGCTGGTCCGACCATACCCGCCGTCCTGCCGTGATCGAACGCGCCGTGCATCGCTGGGGCGCGTCGGCGGTGGAGTTCCATCTCGATCTCGACGGCCAGGGGGCGGAATATGCCGCCGGTCATTGCTGGCTGCCGCAGGAGATCGCGCCGGTGATCGCCCGCATCCGCGAATCGCTGGCCGCCGACGGCAGCGGCTTCAAGGGGCCGCAGCCCTCCGAACTGTCCGACCGCGACTGGCGCGCCGACCCCGCCGACGGGATGCGGCCGCTGAAGCATGTGCGGATGACTTATAAAGGCGAAGCGGCGTGATGGTTTTTGTTGACCCCCTCCGGCCTTCGCAACTTTGCCGTGGTGCTCGGCTTGCGCCTGCGCGCCACGGCGTTGCTGCGGCCACCTCCCCCTTAGGCGTGCTTCGCACGCGAAGG
>CALDFO010000534.1 GCA_937942205.1 uncultured Alphaproteobacteria bacterium | reverse complement strand
GGGCGCGACGCCGGCGCAGCTTTCATTTGGGCGGGAATGTGACTAAACGGGACGTCATTCCATCCTTCAAAAAGGGCCCTTCCCGTGACGCAGAGCCTGGACAGTTTCAAATGCCGCAAGACCCTCAAGGTCGGCAGCAAGTCCTATGTCTATTTCAGCCTGACCGCCGCCGAGAAGAACGGCCTGAAGGGCGTCTCCCGGCTGCCCTATTCGATGCGGGTGCTGCTGGAGAACCTGCTGCGCCATGAGGATGGCCAAACCGTCACCAAGGACGACATCAAGGCGGTGGTCGCCTGGCTCAAGAACCGCACCTCGGACCGCGAGATCGCCTTCCGGCCCGCGCGCGTTCTGATGCAGGATCTGACCGGCGTGCCCGCGGTGGTGGACCTGGCGGCGATGCGCGACGCCATGAAGACGCTGGGCGGCAATCCCGAGAAGATCAATCCCCTGGCCGAGGTGGACCTGGTCATCGACCACAGCGTGATGATCGACAGTTTCGGCGCGCGGGATTCCTTCAAGAAGAACGTCGCCATCGAATATGAGCGCAATCAGGAGCGTTATCAGTTCCTGCGCTGGGGCCAGCAGGCCTTCGCCAATTTCCGCGTCGTGCCGCCGGGCACCGGCATCTGTCACCAGGTCAATCTGGAATATCTGGCCGAGACGGTGTGGGTGCGGAAAGCCAGGAACCTCAAGACCAAGAAGATGGAAGAGGTGGCCTTCCCCGACACGGTGGTGGGCACCGACAGCCACACCACCATGATCAACGGCCTGGCGGTGCTGGGCTGGGGCGTGGGCGGCATCGAGGCGGAAGCCGCGATGCTGGGCCAGCCCATTTCCATGCTGATCCCGGAAGTCATCGGCTTCAAGCTGACCGGCCGCTTGCGCGAAGGCGTCACCGCCACCGACCTGGTGCTGACCGTCACCCAGATGCTGCGCCAGAAGGGCGTGGTGGGCAAGTTCGTGGAATTCTACGGCCCCGGCCTGGATGAGATGACGCTGGAAGACCGCGCCACCATCGCCAACATGGCGCCCGAATATGGCGCCACCTGCGGCTTCTTCCCGATCGACGCCGAGACGGTGCGTTTCCTCAAGAACACCGCCCGCAAGGCGCCGCGCGTCGCGCTGGTGGAGAAATACGCCAAGGCGCAGGGCCTGTGGCGCACCGCCAAGTCGCCGGACCCGGTCTTCACCGACACCCTGTCGCTGGACATGACGGCGGTCGAGCCCAGCATGGCCGGTCCGATGCGCCCGCAGGACCGCGTGCCCCTGTCGGGCATCGCGGGCAATTTCGCCGAACATCTGATCACCACCTTCAAGAAGGAAGACGCCGCCAACCGCCGCGCCCGTCTGGAGGGCAGCGAAGCCTCCATCGGTCATGGCGATGTGGTGATCGCCGCGATCACCTCCTGCACCAACACCTCCAACCCCAATGTGATGATCGGCGCCGGTCTGGTGGCGCAAAAGGCGGTGGCGCGCGGCCTGAAGGTGCGGCCCTGGGTCAAGACCAGCCTGGCGCCCGGCAGCCAGGTGGTGACCGACTATCTGGCCAAGGCCGGACTGGACAAGGCGCTGGACAGGCTGGGCTTCACCCTGGCCGGTTACGGCTGCACCACCTGCATCGGCAATTCCGGCCCGCTGCCCGATCCGGTGGCCAAGGCGATCACCGAGGCCGACCTGGTGGCCGCCGCGGTGATTTCGGGCAACCGCAATTTCGAAGGGCGGGTGCATCCCCAGGTGCGCGCCAACTATCTGGCCTCGCCCATGCTGGTGGTGGCCTATGCCCTCGCCGGTTCGGTCAATCTGGACCTGACCAAGGAACCGGTGGGATATGACAGGAAGAACCAGCCGGTCTATCTGAAGGAAATCTGGCCCAGCCCGAAGGAAATCGCCGCCGCCATCGCCAAGGCGGTCAAGCCCGCCAGCTTCCGCAAGCGCTATGGCGATGTCTTCAAGGGCGACGCCAACTGGCGCAAGGTCAAGCTGGTCAAGGGCCAGACCTATCAGTGGGACATGGGCTCGACCTATGTGAAGAACCCGCCCTTCTTCGAGGGCATGGCCATCCAGCCCGCCCCGGTGGAGGACATCACCGGTGCCCGCGTGCTGGCGGTGTTCGGCGACAGCATCACCACCGATCACATCTCGCCGGCCGGCAATATCAAGGCGACCTCGCCGGCCGGTCTCTATCTGTCCGAGCGGCAGGTGGCGCAGAAGGATTTCAACTCCTACGGTTCGCGCCGCGGCAATTTCGAGCTGATGGAGCGGGGCACCTTCGCCAATATCCGCATCCGCAACGAGATGATGGGCGGGGCCGAGGGCGGCAACACCGTCCATTACGCGGACCCCAACGGACAGGGCGAGACCATGTCCATCTTCGACGCGGCCCAGGCCTACAAGAAGGACGGTCACGCCGTGGTGGTGATCGGCGGCAAGGAATACGGCACCGGCTCGTCGCGCGACTGGGCGGCCAAGGGCCCCATGCTGCAGGGCGTGCGCGCCGTGATCACCGAAAGCTTCGAGCGCATCCACCGCTCCAACCTGATCGGCATGGGCGTGGCGCCCTTCTGTTTCGAGGCGGGCAAGACGCGCAAGGATTACGGCTTCACCGGCCGCGAGGTGGTGGATATTCCGGGCCTGTCGGGCGAGTTGAAGCCGCGCATGAAGATGCAGGCCAAGGTCACGCGGCCCGACGGCACCAGCTTCGAGTTGCCGCTGCATCTGATGATCCTGACGGCGGACGAAGTCGCCTATTACAAGAATGGCGGCATTCTGCCTTACGTCCTGCGTAACCTGCTGGCGGCATAGGCGCGGTCATCCGTTCCAGAAACCATCCGGGCTATTCTGTCCCGGATGGTTTTTGATTCTGGCCTGGTTTCTGACTTGCTCGCATCCGCCGCGCTGCTGGCGGCGGCGGTCGGCGCCTGGGTTCTGGCGTGCCGCCTGAGGGCCGATGCGCGGCTGCCGTTGCGCTTCGCCGCGATGCTGCTCGCCGCGCCCGCCGCCGCCACCCTGCTTGATCTTGCCGACGCGGTGTTCCTGCTGGTTCTGCCGCTGGCCGCCGTCTGCCTGATGCTGGCGGCGCTGGCCCGTTTCGGCCGCCCGCTGAACGGATTTTCCGCCAGCCTGGTGTTGGCGCTGGTCCTGGCGGGCGGCCTGGCCGCTTTGCTGGGGGCGTCCGCGATGCTGGCGCTGGGGCCCGCCGCGCTGGCGGCGCTGGTGACGGTCGCGGCGGCCTTGCATGGCAGGACCGCGATGGCGTCGCTGGCGGGTCTGGCGCTGCTGGCCGCGTGCCTGGCCTTCGCCGGCGGCGGCGGATCGCCGGGTGTTCTGCTGTTCTGCGCCGCCGCCCTGCTGGGACTTGCGCGCGCGGGCGCTCCGCCGCCGGCGCGGTCAGCTTTGGCGGTCGAGCAGCCGCCCGCGCATCTGCGGCACCGCTTGATAGACGGTGCGCGCTGAAGCGGGTGCGCTTTCGCGCGGCGGCGGCAGGATCTGGCCCAACAGTTGAGTCACGAATGCCGGCCGCAGGCGCGGACCATCCCAGAATGGATCGAAGCCCGCCGTGCCGTCCTGGCACACAAGTTCCACCTGCAGGCGTGGCGGCGGTTTGTCCGGCCGCCGTTCCGTATCGCGGGAGCGTGATCCCAAACCACTGGATGGACTGGATTTTTCAACCGCGCGCGGCTGCGCGGCGGAAGCTTTGAGGCTTCCGCGGCCGATGCCGTCCAGGAGCGGTTGCAGGCGCATACCGCTCTGCAAGGCAAGCGGCGGGCCGCACGCTTTGCATTGCGCTAACCATATGCGCTTACCGCTTTTTTATACCCGCATGGCCATAGTCCATCCCTGAAAAGGCCGAGAAACGGCTGGGGACTGGGTACCGGGGATTGGTAACTGTGCTGAAGACTTCTCTGCAGAAGCGAGATGAAGTGATCCGCCTGGAGGCGCTGGACGCCGAAGCGCGCCTGCGCTTCGCCGCGCAGGCGGCGGGGGCGGCGACCTTCGACTGGACCCTTGCCGACGACGTCATCCACTGGGACGGCGATCTGGGCATTCTGCCCACCCATATCGATTTCCATCGCGGCCACAGCCTGCTGGACAATATCCCGCCGGGGCAGCGGCCCGCGCTGCTGGCGCTGCTGGAGCGGCACGGCCTGCAATCCGACCGTTTCCTGCTGGAGATCGAGGTGGCCAGCGCGATGGGCGCGGTCGCCTTCACCCTGTCGGGTATGCGCCTGCCCGATGCCGAGGGCCGCACCGCGCGTCTGGTGGGGTTGATGCGCGACACCACCGAACGGTCCCACGAAATGCGCCGCCTGAGCTATCTGGCGACGCGCGACGAACTGACCGGCCATCTCAACCGCAACGCCCTGCGCGAGGAACTGGCGGGGGCGATCGACAGCGCCAAGGCGGAAAACCGCAACTGCGCCTTCCTGGTCGCCTCGATCGACTGGCTGGCGATGATCAACGATTCCTTCGGCTTCGATGCCGGCGAGGAAGTCATCATGGGCGTGGGCGAACGCCTGTCGCGCACCTTGCGCGGCAGCGACATCATCGGCCGCACCGCCGGCAACAAGTTCGGCGTGATCCTGAAGAACTGTTCGCAGCGCGAGATCGCCATCGTCGCCGCGCGCCTGCGCTCCAGCGTGCGCGCCACCGGCATCGAAACCCGCAGCGGCCTGGCCGCCGCCACCTGCAGCGTCGGGGCGGTGTGGCTGCCCCAGGCCGCTTCCACCAGCCAGGAAGCGATGCTGCGCGCCGAGCAGGCGCTGGACAAGGCCCGCGCCAACGGCCGTGACGGCTTTGCCGTTTATGAGGTCTCGCGCCAGCGCGAAAGCGTCCGCCTGCGCCAGATGGGCATCGCCGACGAGGTGGTGCTGGCGCTGAAGGAAAACCGCATCCGTCTGGCCTATCAGCCCATCGTCGCCGCCCGCACCCGCAAGGTTTCTCACCATGAATGCCTGCTGCGGCTGGTGCGCCCCGACGGCAGCGTCGCCACCGCCGGGCATTTCGTGCCCGCCACCGAGCAGATGGGCATCGTTCATCTGGTGGACCGTTTCGCGCTGGAATCCACGGTCGCCCAGCTCCGGGCCCATCCGGGCGTGACCCTGGCGGTGAACGTGTCGGGCACCGCCGCCTCCGATCCCGCCTGGCTGCAGGCGTTCGTGGACTATGTCCGCGCCCATCAGGCCGTGGCGCCGCGCCTGATCGTGGAGCTGACCGAAACCGCCGCCCTGCATCATTTCGAGGAGAATGCCCGCTTCATCTCGCAGTTGCGCGAGATGGGCGTGCGGGTGGCGATCGACGATTTCGGAGCCGGTTACACCTCGTTCCGCAACCTGCAGATGCTGCATGTGGATACGGTGAAGATCGACGGTTCCTATGTGAAGGATCTGTCCCATTCGCCGGAAAACCAGGTCTTCGTGCGGACCCTGGTGGGGCTGGCGCGCAGTTTCGACCTCAAGACGGTGGCCGAATGGGTGGGCTCGGACGATGATGCCGCCCTGCTGCAGAATTTCGGCGTGGACTATTTCCAGGGCTT
>CALDFO010000533.1 GCA_937942205.1 uncultured Alphaproteobacteria bacterium | reverse complement strand
TCTCGCCCGGCCGCCCGCCTGGCCGTCAGCCCGCCTGGCGGTTCACATAGCCGTAGCGCAGGTTGCTGGGATCGGCCCCCGCCTTTTCATACTGGCGCTTGCGGGCGCTGTAGGTGTCCTGGCGGATGGCGGCGCCCAGCCGGGCCTTGTCCACGTTATAAAGCCGGGCGTTGGTGTCACCGAAGATCGCGGTCTTGACCGGGCCGGTGGCGGGGCCCAGGGCTGCGAAGCCGTGCGCCTTGCGCATGTCCTCGGGGATTTCCAGACGGCGCAGGCCCTCGATCTGCCATTGCGGCGAGCCGGTCCAGAGCGCATCGGTGCCCCACACCACCCGTTCAGGGCCCAGCCCCCGGATCAGCGTGCCCAGGATCGCGGCGCAGACACGCGGTTGCGCCACCAGGGTGGAGGCGAAAATCTGCCCCAGATCGCCATAGACATTGGTGACGCCATGCTTGCCCGGAATCTCGGCCAGGTCGGTCACCCATTCCAGCCGCCCGGTCTTTTCAAACTCGGCCAGCGCGGCGGCGGGGTTCTCGTTGCGGAAGGCCGAATGATAGATGATGAAATTGAGCTGCGGCCAGTCCCTGGCCGCCTTGGCCACGTCGGAAACATCGGCGTAATGTTCCAGCCTGGGATACTGCCGGGCGGTGGCATGGCTGAACAGGCCCTTGTGGACGCAGACATTGCGGATGCCCGCCTTGAGCATCTTTTCATAGCCCTTGTAGGTGGTCTTTTCGTCATCCATCCGCCAGGGATGAACGCTGAGATCCTTGTGGGTGTTGTCACCCACCGTATAGCCCTTGGCCGATTCCGGCTTCAGCGCCAGCGCCGCGTCCAGATCGTCCAGCCAGCCGGGACGGCCCGGCGTGAAGATGGCATGGGCGAACAGGCGGCGGCTGCCCGCTTCGGCATTCACCCGCTGGCGCGCCGCCGCCATCTGGGCGTTGGTGAGGAACCAGTCCTGCGGAATCTCGGACGGCGCCGAGGAGATCAGCGCCACCTTGGTGTCGCTGTCCAGGAACATCTCCTTCTTGTAGTTGTCGAACTTCAGGTCCTCGATGGTCTGTTCCTTTTCCGCCAGCGCCTTGTTCCAGCCCTGGCGTCCCACCGCCGTGCGCATGGCGACAAAGCCGGTCAGGCGCGTGTCGTCGCGCAGGAAATGGGTGTGCATGTCCATGATGAACTGGTCTTTCAGCGCGCCAGCGCGGGCATTGGCCTGTTCCGGCGTCGCCGCCTCGGCGCGGCTGACCGCGAACAGCGGCCCATAGACCTGGTTCATCGCCAGATAGGCCGCCGCCATGCCCGACGCGGTCTGGAAGAAGCGGCGGCGCGACAGGCCCTGATGCCCGCCCAGCTCGTCCGCCAGCGCCAGCATCCGCGCCTCGACCGCGCGCTGCGCGTCGGTTTGCGGCGGCGGATAATATTCGTCGCTGGAAACCGCCTGGGTGGGAATCGGCGTGCGATGGGGACAGAGTTCCGACGGCGTGAGTTCGGACAATTCCCGGTCCGTCAGCATTCCGGCCATGGCGCGCCTCCCATTCGGTCCGCCAAAGCCTAGCAAGCGGAAGAATGCGCGCAAGGCTGCCACGAAAAAGACATAACCGCCGGGGTAGCGTTACGGGCGCACGGACTGTTTCTCCCGCGGTGCAACAACAAGATGGGGCCAAAACCCCGCAGGATGGTTTTTCAGCGCAGGGGAATGTTCCATGTCCAGTCCTGAGGCCGCTTCCGAAGCCGCGCCGCGCCAGACCCTGTCCCTGGCCGACGGGCTGGTGCTGGTGGTGGGCATGGTGGTGGGCATCGGCATCTTCGCCACCCCGTCGCTGGTGGCGCAGTTCGCCGGCGACCGTTCCAGCTATCTTCTGGTCTGGCTTCTGGGCGGCGGCCTGACCCTGATCGGCGCGCTCTGCTATGCCGAACTGGCCTCCGCCCATCCCCATGCGGGCGGCGAATATCACTTCCTGTCGCGCGCCTATGGCCGCGGCGTGGCGCTGCTGTTCGCCTGGGCCCGATGCACCGTGATCCAGACCGGCGCCATCGCCCTGGTCGCCTTCGTCTATGGCGATTACGCCCAGGGCATCGTGCCGCTGGGGTCCTATGGCGTGGCGATCCATGCCGCGATCATCGTCGCGGTCTTCACCGCCATCAACATGGCGGGAACGGCGCAAGGCAAGCTGACCCAGCAGATCTTCACCGCGATGGATGTGGCGGCGCTGCTGCTGCTGCTCACCGCCGCGGCGGCGGTGTTCCTGTCGGGTCATGCCGCGCCCATGGCGGCGCCCGCGCCCGCCGCGCCCGGCGGCAACCCGCTGGGGCTGGCGATGGTGTTCGTGCTGCTCACCTTTGGCGGTTGGAACGAGGCGGCCTATATCTCGGCCGAACTGCGCGACGGCCATCGCAACATGGTGCGGGTGCTGGTGTTGAGCATCCTGTTCGTCACCCTGCTCTATTTCCTGGTGGCCTGGGCCTATCTCTATGTCCTGGGCTGGGACGCCCTGCAGACATCCAGCACCGTGGCGGCGGATGTGATGCGCGCCGCCTTCGGCCCCGCGGGCGCGACGCTGCTGTCGGCGCTGGTCTGCGGCGCGGCGATCAGCACCCTGAACGCCACTATCTTCACCGGCGCGCGGGTCTATTACGCCCTGGGGCAAGACCTGAAGGGCCTGCACCGCTTCGGCACCTGGAGCGCCAAGGGCGAGAACCCCGCCAACGCCTTCCTGCTGCAGGGCGCCATCGCGCTGGCGCTGGTGGTTCTGGGCGCGGCTTCGCGCAGCGGCTTCAAGACCATGGTGGAATATACCGCGCCGGTCTTCTGGCTGTTCATGACCCTGGTGGGCGGGGCGCTGTTTTTGTTCCGGCGGCGCGAACCGGGCCGCGCCCTGCCCTATCGGGTGCCGCTCTATCCCCTCACCCCGGCGATCTTCATCGCCACCTGCCTCTATATGCTGTATTCCAGCCTGGTCTATACCGGCATGGGCGCGCTGTTCGGCGTCGGCGTGCTGGTGGCGGGAACACCCTTGCTGCTGCTGGCCCGCGGCCAGGCGCGGGAATTGGCGCGATGAGTGCACGGCTTTGATTCCAGACGAAACCAACAGGAGGTTTGTGATGCGCGGATTTCTCTCTCGGATGCTGGGGGCATCCTGTATCGCGTTGCTGATGACGGCGGGCACGGCGCCCCTTTCCTCATCTTTCGCCCAGGCCGCCCAGAAACCCTATGAGCCGACGGTCGGCCAGCAGGGCAAGGATGTGGTCTGGGTGCCGACGCCGCAGGCGCTGGTGGACCGGATGCTGGACATGGCCAAGGTCACGCCCAAGGACATCCTCTATGACCTGGGATCGGGCGACGGCCGCACCGTGATCACCGCCGCCAAGCGCGGCGTCAACGCCACCGGGGTGGAATTCAACCCCGACATGGTGGCGCTGTCGCGCCGCAACGCCCAGGCCGAGGGCGTGGGCGACAAGGCCAAGTTCATCCAGGGCGACATCTTCGCCACCGACTTCAAGCACGCCACCGTGGTGACCATGTTCCTGCTGTCGGAGCTGAACCTGCGGCTGCGCCCCACCCTCTTGAACATGAAGCCGGGCACCCGCGTGGTCTCCAACACCTTCGACATGAGCGACTGGGAACCGGACGAACAGGTCCAGGCCAATGTCAACTGCACCAGCTATTGCCGCGCCATGCTGTGGATCGTGCCGGCCAAGGTGGAAGGCAACTGGCAGCTGGGCAGCGATTTCCTGTCGCTGGACCAGCAGTTCCAGATGGTGATGGGCACCTATAAGGGCGCCAAGGTCAGCGGCAAGCTGAAGGGCGACCAGATCACCTTCCAGGCGGGCGGCCAGACCTATACCGGCCATGTGAGCGGCAACAAAATGGAAGGCACGGTCGGCGGCGCCAAATGGACCGCCGTCAAGAAGTAGCCTGATCTCAAATTGGAAAAGGGCGGGGCTGTCCCCGCCTTTTTCTTGGTGCGAAACCTAGGGCCTTGACGACGGGTTGGCGCTCCGGCCCGCCACAAGCGAGGTGCGGATCAACCCGTTTCTGGGATCCATCTTCTCCCAAGTATCTCCCAACGTCTTACCCGCCAGAGCTTCACAGAAGGATTTTAGCGGCTGGGCCGGCTGCGGCGGGTTTGTCTGGGTCACACATATGCTTCCCTCACCATACGTCCAGGTACCGCTGGTCTGCCTGGCCACCGTGACACCGACAGATGTCCATGTGTGGTCCGGCTCGAAAAATATGTCGTTGATCGCAAAGCGGTTCTCGACTCGCAACGTGTTCTTGAAGAGCAAATCAGGCAGCCCCGCATCATCGGCGACAGCCGCCGCCGGGGACATGACAATCGCCGCAAGAACTATCGTGGCAATTCTCTTCAACATGACCCCATCCATTCCTCTGCTTTTCCGGCTGACCTTCAGCGGCTGTGCGCCGCAGCGACGGCGCCGGGCCGCGCCGCGAAGGGCAACGTGATCGCCTTGTCGCGCACCAGGGTCTTGCCGTCGAAGCGGAAGCCGATCAATTCGCGCTCGGCGGCGCATTGCTGCAGCAGCAGCGTGCCGCTGGCGTTCCAGGCCGCGCCCTGGGCCCAGTGACAGGTGTCGGCGCGGGCCACCTCCCGCAGCCTGCCGTTTTCCAGCGCATAGACCTTGAACAGACCGATCACCTTGTTCCAGGCCGGATCGGTCTTGCTGGTGGCCGCGCCATTGGCCAGCACCACCGCGACGTGGCGACCATCCGGCGACAGCAGCACATGCTCCGGCGTCCTGCCCGCCCGCGTCACCGAGGCCAGCTTCATGGTCCGCAGGTCGGTCACCGTGACCGAGCCGGTCCTGTCCGCGCCGGTGCCGCCGACATTGGTGTTGATCAGCCAGCGGCCGTCGGGCGTCACCACCGCGCCATAGGCGGAACGGCCCGTCGCCAGTTCCCGGTCCGTGCGGGTGAGGCGGCTGCCGTCCACCGCCAGTTCGAACAGCTTGCCCGCGTTCCAGGTCACGGCATAGGCATGGCGGCCGTCGGGCGCAAAGACGACATCGGCGGGGGCGGAATCCTTGTCCAGCATCCCCTTGCCCGCCGGGGTCAGTGTCTTGCCCTTCACCGTGAAGGCGTAGATCGCGCCCTCGTCCCGCGCCGCCACCAGCGCCAGCGTGCCCGCGCGGTTCAAGCTGATGCCGGCCGCGTTGGGACCGGCCTTCACGGTCTGGAGCAATTTGGGATGGGCGGGATCGGCCAGGTCGATCACCGACACCTTGTCGTCGGACACCGGATTGAGCGGGTCGGCGGGATTGTATTTCTGCGCCGCCGTGACGATGGCGAAGGACTGGTCCTTCGCCACCACCACCGCATTGGGCGAGCCGATCATCGAGGCGGGCGCATTGACCCGGCCCAGCACCCGCACCGGCTTGGCCGCCAGGTCCAGCACCGCAATGCTGTCGGGCACCAGATGGGCGGTCTCGCCCGCCAGCAACTGCTTGCCGTCATTGGCGGCGACGGCCAGTTCGGCCCGTGCCGCCGGTGACACCGACATCAGCGGCGCCAGCACCATCGCCGCCGCCATCATCCCGCCCTTGTGCATCCCCGCTCCCCCTGAATGTCGGGGCAAGTCTGACGTTACCCACGCCGGCGGGCAAGCCTGCCCCGGTCAGGCGGCGCCCGGCAGGAGGACGGTGATCTCAAAACCGGCCGGATCCAGATTGCGCGCCGTCACACGGCCCCCCAGCCCCTCCACATTGCGCCGGACGATCCACAGGCCCAGGCCCTGATGGCCGCCCGCGAAGTCCGCATCGGGCAGCGTGGATTCCCCCGCATCGCGGAAGGAGGCGCTGCGCTCGAAGATATGGGGCAGGATATCCAAAGCGGCGCCGGGGCCATGATCGCGCACCCGCAGGCAGGCCGTGTCGCTTTCGGCCCGCAATTCGATCTCTATTGTCCCGCCCGGCGGCGTGAAGCCGGCGGCGTTCTCCAGCAGGTTCTCGATCACCGGCTCCATCACATCCTCGTTGGCGAAGGCCATCACGCGCGAATCGAGCAGGATCACCAGGCGCTTGCCCTGCACCTCCAGCGCCGCCTGGCAGGCGGGCAGCATGTCGCGCAGAAAGCGCGACAGATCCATCGGCTGGCGGGCGGGATAGATCAGGTCGGCGTCCACTTGGTCCAGGTCGCGCTGGGCCGAGATCATGGCGTCCAGCCGCGCCACCGCCCGTTCGATCAGTTCGATGCCGCGCCGCGCCCCCGCCTCGCCCGGCGGCAAGGCGCGCTTGACCGGCTCCACCGACTGGGCGATCACCGCCAGCGGCGTCTTCAGGGCATGGCTGTTTTCCTCGGCCGCTTCCTTCATCCGGCGCTGCGAACCGGTCAGCGAATCCACCAGCGAGTCGAAATCCTCCGCCACGCCGCGCAGTTCGGGAATCGTGTTGCTGCGCCGGAAGGAGACGGGCGCGCCGTCGCGCAGACGGATATGGCGCGCCGCCTCGCGGAAGCGCCGCACATTGCGCCACATATGGAAGAACAGCCACAGCACCAGCGCGGCGGCGACCAGATAGATGATCCCCGGCATGAAAATGGTGGGCGCGCGCCAGAAGGGCAGGCCGATGGGCGTGCGCGACAGGCTGGCGGCATTCGCCGAGGTGATGACGATCCAGCAATTGCCCTTCACATGCACCGGCGTCATGGCGGCCAGGATTTCCTGCCGCCCCGCCGGATTGACGAAGCGCAGATCCAGATTGGCGCTGCCGTCGCAGCTGGGGCCCAGGCGCTGAAACAGGCCGGTGCGGACCAGCTCGGCCCGTTCGGCGTCCAGATATTGCCGCGACACCGACGGCACCGCGGCGACATAGAGGAAGCTGTCGCTGTCCTTCAGCCGCACCAGGATCTTGATGCGGGTATCGCCGACCGCGGCGGCGGCCAGCGCCTCGCGCATCTCGTCGGGCGGGGCGCTGGCGAATTTCTCGAAATGGCCGCGCAGCATGGCGGCCAGGACATGATTGGTCTGCGCCACCGCGCCCCGGATCAGGGCAAGCTGCTCACGCTCGGCCCGCGCGAACTGCCAATAGAGCAGGATCGGCACCGACAGCAGCACCAGCGCCAGCAGCACCAGCTTCAGGCTGAAGGAATGGACCAGGCGCCAGGACAGGCTCCTATTGTTCGGGTCCATCCAGCCACCTGTAGCCGAAGCCCGGGTAGTTCTTGATCTGCGAGAAGCGCGGGTCCACGTCGCGGAATTTCTGCCGGATTCGCTTGATGAAGGCGCGCACATTGGTGCGGAAGCCGATCTCGCCGTCGCCGGCCAGGAAGCCCTCGCCATGCACGATGTCATAAAGCTCGCGATAGCTGACATCGCGCTGGGCCTGTTGAACGAGATAGGCGACGATGTTGAACTCGGTCAGGGTCAGGTTGACATTGGCCTGCCGCCACAAAGCGCGGCGCGAGTCATAGCGCAGGGTCAGGCCGCCATGCTCGCGGATGTCGCCGCCCGGTATCTGGGCCGGGGCCTGGGCCTGGAAGCGGCGCTTGTCGCCGCCCAGGATCAGTTCGATCCGGCGCAGCAGGATGGCGAAGCTGCGCGACTTTTCCACGAAGTCCACCGCGCCGCCCAGAAGACCGGCCTCCTCGTAGATCTGATCGCTGAGCACGGTGAGGAAAATGATGGGAATATCTATGTTCCGCGCCCGCACCCGCTGCATCACCTCGATGCCGCTGAGGCCGGGCATCTTCCAGTCCAGCAGCATCAGGTCGGCCGCCGGGCCGCCGCCCAGATAATCCAGCGCGGCGGCGCCGCCGGGAAAAGGCTGCGCCTGGTAACCGGCATCGGCCAGGTTGGTGCTCACCGATTCCCGGAACAGCGCGTCATCGTCCACCACCATCACCCGGCCGCGCGCCGCGGCGGTTTCAGTCTGCATCATTCTTCCTCGCGGCCGTGCTGGCGCTTTGACTCATGTTCAGGATGTGACGGATGCAGACGTCGGATACGTCCAGCACATCGCCGTCGCGGTTGCTGCCGCCATATTTGAGGACTCGAAATGCGGCAGCATTGAGGTTGGGATAGAAAATCACGCGAAAGGAACAATCCCGCGCGGTATATATCCATTCGCGGGACAGATCCCCATCGCGGACTTGCGCGGGCGGACCCAGCAAGGCGCGCACCGCTTCGGGACCAAGGCCGATCAAGCGGTCCGGATCGAGCGTGACCGCTTTGGGCCGCGCGGCGGATGCCGGGCGCGGACGCTTGACGGGGCGCACCGCCGGCGGCGGCGGCGACGCATGGTCGCCGGCATGACCGATCCGGGATGCGGGAAGGTCAATCGCGGGCGGCGGCGTGTCGCTCGGGGTCGTGCAGCCGCCCAATGCAAGTGCCAGCGTCATCGCTGCGACCGGAGCGATAACCGGCGCGCGCGCGGCATGAGGCGGCCGCCAACGGAACCAGTTCCGGCCGATACCATGCACCTGCATACGCGCCTCTTTTCATACCGGCCGCCCCCCGCACGGGTCTTTTCTTATCGTGATTGCGCAAGGCGCGGGAAGCCCGCGCCCGCGCCCGGACGCGGTGGGCCACGGAAAGTCCCAACAATGTCACAACCGTCCGGCGCCATATCGCCGGTGCGCTGCTGCAACCGCACACGCCAAAGACCGTGAAAAAATTGCGGCTTTGCGCCAAACCGCGACATTACGCCCGGCATTTCGCGCTCAGTCCGGCGGGCCCCATGTGTCACTATCTTGTGGGGGGAACTTTCGTCGCTATGTCCTTGCGCTTTCATCCCGTCGCCCTTGCCGCGCTGGCGCTGGGCCTGACCCCGCTGGCGCTATGCTTGGCCGCGCCCGCCGTAATGGCGGCCGAGGAAGCGGGCAATGTCATCGACGCCTTGCAAGCCCGGCTGGATCGCGGCGAGACCCGCCTGACCTTCGACGACAAGGACGGGCACGGCTGGCTGCCCGACCTGCTGACCCAACTGGGCGTGCCCAAGGAATCCCAGCTGCTGGTCTTTTCCAAAAGCAGTATGCAGTTCGAACAGATCAGCCCCCACAAGCCCCGCGCCCTTTATTTCGGCGCCGATGTGGCGCTGGGCACGGTTCAGGAAGGGCGGGTGGTGGAATTCATCACCAACGACCGCAAGGACGGCCTGCGCTTCTATACCCTGGACGCGAAAAAGACCGCCAAGCCCCGTTTCGAGCGGCAGTCCAGCGATTGCGACCTCTGCCACAGCTTGGCGGGCAAGGGCGGCCCCGGCATGTTGGTGGCCAATTTCGACGTCGATCCCAGCGGCGATCTGCCCAATGTGGACCCGTCCATGCCCTTCCGCATGACCGACGACACCACGCCCTTCGCCGACCGTTATGGCGGCTGGTACGTCACCGGCCAGACCGGCGCGATGAAGCACCGGGGCAATGTCACGATGGATTTCAGCGTCTCGGCCGAGCCGCCGCCGGGCGGACTGAACATCACCGACCTGTCGGGAAAGATCGACCTGACCAAATATCTGTCGCCCGGCAGCGACATCGTGGCCCTGCTGGTGCTGGAGCATCAGGTGGGCGTGGTGAACCTGATCAACCAGGCCAATGTGCGGTGCCGGGGGCGCGGCGGCTGCGAAAGCGCCGAGGCGCAGGACGTCATCGCGCAACTGGCGCGCTACATGACCTTCACCGGCGCGGTGCCCCTGCCCTCGCCGGTCACCGGCAGTTCCGGCTATGCCGCCGTCTTCGCCCAGGACGGCCCCCGCGACGCGCAGGGGCGCAGCCTGCGCGACCTCGACCTCAAGACCCGGCTGTTGCGCTATCCGCTCAGCTACATGCTCTACAGCGACGCCTTCGCCGGCCTGAACCCGGCGGCGCGGGACAAGGTCTGGCGGCTGGTGCATGACGACCTGACGGCGCGCAAGACCGATGAAGCCCGCGCCGCCATCGCCATCGCCGCCGCCGCGCCGCCGCCCGGCCTGCCCGGCTGGTGGAAATAACGCCGCCGGCGTCAGCCCTCGTCGCCAAGCCCCCAGATGCGATGGGAATCGATCATCAGTTGCAGGATGGCGGCATGGGCGGCGGCGCGGGCGCGCGCCTCGCTGCGGCGCACATCGTAATCCTGCCGCCGCGCGATCAGCAGTTCGGTCAGCCCCTGGTCGCCCAGCTCATAGGCCCGCTGCATCCGCGCCGTCATCGCCGCGCTGGCCTTGGCCGCGACACTGGCCTGCCGCCAGGCTTCCAGGCCCTGCTGCGCCTGGATCACGTCGCGGTCGGCCACGATCTCGACATCGCGCTGCACCTTGCGGGCCGCGACCGATGCCGCCGCCGCTTCCGCCGCCGTCTGGTCGGCGGTGGCCGACCGCAACGCGCCGCCGATGGGCATGGAGAAGCCGACGCCGAAGCCGGTCTCATGGCCGCTGCGCTCCTGAAAGGTGCGAAGGTCCAGGGTGGGATCGGCGAAGCGGTCCAGCCGGGCGCGCCGGGCCAGCCATTCGCGCCGCTCCGCCTCGCTGCGCGCCATCTTGATCTCGTGATTGTCGTCCAGCACCGCCGCGCGCCATTCGTCCCAATCGCCCGGCGGGGCTTGCGGCTCCGGCATGGCGGGCGGCGACACCGGCAGGGTCAGGGACGGAAAGCTGCGCTGCAAGGTCATGCGGGCGTCCAGCCGCGCCTGCGCCGCCTGCGCCGCCAGCAGCCGCGCCTGGGCCAACGCCGCCTCCACCTGCTCCACCTGCAAGGTCGCGGACTGGCCCAGCTGGCGCGCGCGCTGGGTGGCGGAGAGCTGCCGCTCCTGCGCGGCGGCCTCGGCCTCGGCCTGCACCGCATCGCCCTCGGCCACCAGCCAGGCGATCCACAGGGTCTTGAGCGCGATGGCGGCCTGATGGCGGGCGTCGCCGAACCCGTTTTCCGCCACCGCGATACCGGAGGCGCCGATCCTGGAATCCGCCTCGGCCTTGCCCGGCAGGCGGATGCCGCGGCTGACGCCCGCGACCCATTCGTCCAGCCGCCCCTCCAGGTTGGTGGCGCGGGTGACATACTCGCCATGCAGGATGAATTCATGCGGCCCCGCCGCGCGCGCCCGCGCCTCGGCCTGGGCGGCGGTCAGCATCGCCCCGGCGCGGCGCACCCCCGGATCCTGCGCCAACAGATCCACCACCTGCCCTTCCGGCGGCAGGAAGCTCAGGCTGGGCGAGGCGACCGGCGGGTGGGCCCAGACGGGCGTGGCCGCCAGCAACAGCAGCGGCAGCAGCTTTCTCATGCGAAATCTCCGAAACCAAGGACCGGCTCGGTCCACCAGACCAGATGCGGATTGCGGAAGCGGCCGCGCAACGCCTCCAGCAGGGCCGTGACATTGCCGGTGGGCAGGATCGCCACCACCGTCAGCGACTGGACCCGGCCGCGCACCTTTTCGCGCGGCGAAGCCCCCATGAAATCGCCGCCATGGCCGTGTGTGGCCAGGCTGGTGAAACCACCATCCAGCCACTCGCTCTCCAGCAGATACTCCACCAGCTGCTCGGCCAGCGCGGCGGGACAGACCAGGTTGAGCTTGACCATGGCATCTCCGGATCGGGTCATGCGCGCGCCCTTTCCGCCACGCCGAAGCGTTCATACAAAATAGGCAACAGGAACAGGGTGAGCACGGTGGAACTGATCAGCCCGCCGATCACCACGATGGCCAGCGGCTTCTGGATTTCCGAGCCGGGGCCGGTGGCCAACAGCAGCGGCACAAGGCCCAAGGCCGCGATGCTGGCGGTCATCAGCACCGGCCGCAGCCGCCGCCGCGAGCCTTCATAGACCACGGCGCGCAGGTCCAGGCCCTGCGCGCGCAACTGGTTGAAATACACGATCAGCACCAGCCCGTTCAGCACCGCGATCCCCAGCAAGGCGATGAATCCCACCGAGGCCGGTACCGACAGATATTCGCCCGACAGGAACAGCAGCAACATGCCGCCGATCAGCGCCAGGGGAATGTTGGCCAGGATCAGCAGCGACTGGCGCACCGATCCCAGGGTGGCGAACAGCACCAGGAAGATCAGCCCCAGCGCCAGCGGCACCACCACCATCAGGCGGGCGGCGGCGCGGCGCTGGTTCTGGAACTCGCCGCTCCATTCCAGGCTGTAACCGGCGGGCAGCGTGACGTTCTGGGCCACCGCGCCTTGCGCCGCCTCCACGAAGCCGACCAGGTCGCGGCCCGCGACATTGGCCTGGATGGTGGCGAAGCGCGAGGCGTTCTCGCGCTGGATCCGCACCGGCCCTTCCGGCTGGGTGATCCTGGCCACATCCGCGACATGCACCATGCCGCCATCGCCGGTCGCCACCGCGATGTCGCCCAGCAGCTCGGGACGGGTGCGCAGGTCCTCGGCGCCCTTGATGACGATGGGCGTGCGCCGCGCCGCGCTGGTGACGACGCCCGCCCCCAGCCCTTCCAGCCGCGCCCGCATCTCCTCCTGCAAGGCCTGGGCGGGAACGCCCGCCGCGCCCGCCGCCATGCGGTCGATATCCACCTGCAAATAGCGCACGCTGTCATCGGCCACGGTGAAGACTTCCGAGGCCCCCGGCACCGCCTGCACGGCGGCGCGGATCGCCTCCGACAAACGGCCCAGCACCGCCAGGTCGGGGCCGAACACCTTGATGGCCAGATCGCCGCGGCTGCCGGTCAGCATCTCGGAGGTCCGCATCTCGATGGGCTGGGTGAAGCTGTAATCCAGGCCGGGGAAATCCTTCATCACCGTGCGCACCGCCGCGACGATGTCGTCCTTGCTGGCGCTGCGCCATTCGCCGCGCGGCTTCAGCATCAGGAACAGGTCGGTTTCGTTCAGGCCCATCGGGTCCAGCCCGATCTCGTCGCTGCCGGTGCGGGCGACGGCCTCGGCCACCTCCGGCACCTGTTCCAGGATCGCCTTCTGCACCGCCTGATCCACCGCGATGGTGCGGTCCAGGTTGATCGAGGGCAGCTTGGCGTACTGCATCACGATGGCGCCTTCGTCCATCGTCGGCATGAAGGTCTTGCCCACCGCGAAATAGGCGATGGCGGCGGCGGCGAAGGCGGCGGCGACGCCGATGAACAGCCGCCGGGGCCGCGCCAGAACCGCCGCCAGCGCGCCGGAATAGCGCGGCATGATCTGGCGCATCAGCCAGGGCTCGTCCTGCGCCCCCGGCTTCAGCAGCAGCGAGGCGATCACCGGGATCAGGGTCAGCGACAGCAGCAGCGAGCCCGACAGCGCGAAAATGATGGTCAGGGCCACCGGCGCGAACAGCTTGCCTTCCAGGCCCTGCAGCGACAGCAGCGGCAGGAACACCAGGCAGATGATGACGATGCCCGACGCCACCGGCACCGCGACTTCCGACACCGCCCGGTAGACCAGATGCAGCTGCGGCACCCGGCTGCTTTCGCGGTGATGCGACAACTGCTCGACCGTGTTCTCCACCACCACCACGGCGGCGTCCACCAACATGCCGATGGCGATGGCCAGCCCCCCCAGGCTCATCAGGTTGGCGGTCAGCCCGAACAGCGACATCATCAGGAAGGTGACGATGGCGGCGAAGGGCAAGGTCAGCGACACCACGATGGCGGCCCGCAGATCGCCCAGGAACAGCAGCAGCAGGATCACGATCAGCACCGTGGCCTCGATCAGGGCGCTCTTGACGGTGGCCACCGCCTGGTCGATCAGATCGGCGCGGTCATAGAAGACATGCACCGTAACGCCCTTGGGCAGGTTGGACTGGATTTCCGCCAGCTTGGCGCGCACCCCGGCCACCACCGCGCCGGTATCGGCGCCGCGCAGGCCCAGCACCAAGCCCTGCACCGCTTCGCGGCCGTTGCCGACCACCGCGCCATAGCGGGTCAGCGCCCCGGTGCGGACCTGGGCGACATCGCCCAGCCGCACCGCCGCGCCGGAGCGGCCCGTCACCATCACCTCGCGCAGATCGTCCAGGGTGCGGATCGCGCCCACGGCGCGCACGATCAGCGCCTCCTCGCCCTCATTGACGCGGCCCGCCCCGTCATTGCGGTTGGCCG
>CALDFO010000532.1 GCA_937942205.1 uncultured Alphaproteobacteria bacterium | reverse complement strand
TGAAAACGGCTCTCGATGCGGGCGAAGGCCAGCACCAGCGAGGAGTCGATGCGATAGCCGCCATCGGGGCTGTAGGGCGGGACCGGAAACAGGCTGGTCAGGATGATGCCGCGCGCCGCGCCGGCTTCGGCCGCGCGCAACTCGACATTGGGCACGCCGATGCCGCGCGCCAGCGCCGCCATCGCCGGGTCCAGCCGCTCGTTGTTGTTGACGAAGGCGCGGTTCAGTTCCGGGCCCACGAATTCGCTTTCGCCGATCTGCCACAGCGCCACGGCGCGGCGCGCCGCGGGCACCGCCATCAGGTCGTTGAAGTCGCCCTGGTTGAGGATCGCATCGGCGAATCCGGTCTGGGTATCCTGGCCCAGAATGCGCTCGGCCAGGATGCCGTAAAAGCTGGGCTGCTTGCCGGCGGCGAAATCCAGCAGGGTGATGACCTTATGGGGATCGCCGGTCTGCATATGGGCGCGCGCCGCCCACAGCGCGGCTTGCGCCCGCAGGTTGTTCTGCGCCGTGGGCGTTTCGGCCAACTGTTCCAGCAGCCGGATGGCCTCGGGCCAGCGGCCCATGCGATAGGCGGCAAAGCCCGCGTCCCACAGCAATTGCGGCACCGCCGGATCGGATATCGTGACCGCCAGCGCATAGGCGTCGGCGTCGCGGCTTTCGGCGCGGTAGGAGGCGGCGATGCGATGGGTCAGGATCGCCACATCCACCGGCGGCAGCGAGGCGCGCGCGCCGTCCATCAGCGCTCGCGCCTGGTCGGGCTGACCGGCCCGGATGGCGGCGAAGATGGACGGCATCACCTGTTTTCCGGCGTCCGAGGACGGCGTCGGTTCCGGCTGTTCCTGGTCTTCATAGCCGCCGGTGCGGCTGCCCACGCCCGCGGGCGCGGGAATATTGGTCACCACCGCCACCTTGATGCGCTTCTTGCCGCGCCGGACGGTACGGGTGTTGAGCCGCACCGCCTGGCGGTAGACGCGGTCGGCGATGGCGGTTTCGCGGTTCTCGCGCAGCCAGTCCGCCAGATCGCTTGCCGCGCCGCTGCCGGACAGGAAGCTCAGGGCCTGGGCATAGGGCAGCAGCACGGGGTCGCTGACCTGGGTGGCCAGGGTCTTGGCGCGGCTGCGCTGGCCCGCGCGTTCCGCCGCCATGATCTGGCGGTACAGCGCGACATCTGCGGGGCCGAGGATTTGCGGCGCGATGCTGAGGGCGGGCGGCGCCGGATTGACCGGCGACACGGGCGCGGGCGTCGGCGGGGCGAGCGGCACCGCGGGCTGGGCCTGCGCGGCGGCACTGGCCAGGATTGGGGCCAGGGCCAGGAAAGCGGCGGCGAATGACACGCGCGTAAGAATGTGATCCCCCAAAACACGCAAGAAGGAAGAATCTTCCTAACCCGCGCCGCCCGGTTCGGGCAACCCGAGCTGGCGCATTTTATCCCGTATCGCCTGCAAGTCGCGCCAGGCCAGTTTCTTGTGCGCGGGCTGGCGCAACAGATAGGCGGGGTGCAGGGTCGGCATCAGCGGCACCATGCGGTCGCCGACGCGGTATTCCTGCCAGCGGCCGCGCAGCCGCATGATCCCCTCGGTCTGGCCCAGCACATGGCGCGCCGCCACCGCGCCCAGCAGGATGATCAGCCCCGGCCGCGCCAGTTCGATATGACGGCGCAGGAACGGCAGGCACATGGCGGCTTCCTCGGGCGAGGGATCGCGATTGTTGGGCGGCCGCCAGTTGATGACATTGGTGATATAGGCGTTGGTCTTCCGGTCCAACGCGATGCTGGCCATCATCTTGTCCAGCAATTGTCCGGCGCGGCCGACAAAGGGCTTGCCCATGCGGTCTTCGTCGCGGCCCGGCGCCTCGCCGATGAACATCACCCGCCCTTCGGCCACGCCGTCGGCAAAGACGGTATTGGTGGCGGTGTGCTTGAGCGCGCAACCCTCGAACGTCTCCAGCGCGGCTTTGAGTTCCATCAGCGTCGCGGCCGCGCCCGCCGCCGCCAGCGCCGTGCCGACGCCATCGCCGCCCGGGTCCGGCATGGTTGATGTCTTAAAGGCCGCCGGTTTGGGGCTGTCCGGGGGGGGCGTCGGCGGCCGCGGCGCAGCGGTGGGCAGGGATTGCGCCGCCGGTTTGGCGATCAGACGATTGACGGGGGCTTCCGCCACGGCCTCGTCGGCCCCGGCTTCGACCAGCCAGTTCAGGGTCGTCCATGTATCGTTCGTCATCCGGCGATTTTAGGCTTTCATGGGGCTTTCAGGCCAGGGTAGAAAAGAGTGTAGAAAGGGGCGGAGAACAAGGCGATTCATGCCAGAAAACCCGCTTTCCGCCGAACACACCACCGACAGCGCCGCCATCGTCCGCGAAAGCATGGACTATGATGTGGTGATCGTGGGCGGCGGCCCGGCGGGGCTGGCGGCGGCGATCCGGCTGAAGCAGCGCGACCCCGACATCAGTGTCTGTGTGCTGGAGAAGGGATCGGAGATCGGCGCCCATATCCTGTCCGGCGCGGTGCTGGACACCGGCGCCTTGGACGAATTGCTCCCCGACTGGAAGGACAGGGGCGCGCCTCTGGATACGCCCGTCACCGACGACCGCTTCTGCTTCTTCACGCGCAAGGCCGTGCTGCGGCTGCCCCATATCCTGCTGCCGCCGATGATGCACAACAAGGGCTGCCTTGTGGGCAGCCTGTCCAATCTCTGCAAATGGCTGGGCGGACAGGCCGAGGCGCTGGGCGTGGAAATCTATCCCGGCTTCCCCGCCCATGATCTGCTCCTGGAAGACGGGGTGGTGAAAGGCGTGATCACCGGCGACCAGGGCGTCGCCAAGGATGGCCATCACAAGGACAATTACGTGCCGGGCATGGCGCTGCGCGGCAGATACACCCTGTTCGCGGAAGGCGCGCGCGGCTCGCTGTCCAAACAGCTTTGCGCCCGTTTCGGCCTGCAGGACGGACGCGAGCCGCAGAAGTTCGGCATCGGTATCAAGGAGCTTTGGGAGCTTGCGCCGGGCGCGCACAAGCCCGGCCTGGTCTTGCACGGCATGGGCTGGCCGCTGGATGACGAGACCGGCGGCGGCTCCTTTGTCTATCACTGGGGGGCCAATTTCTGTTCGGTCGGGCTGGTGGTGCATCTGAACTATCAGAATCCCTATCTCGATCCCTTCCTGGAAATGCAGCGCTTCAAGACCCATCCGGCCATGGCCGCGATGCTGGAAGGCGGCAAGCGCATCGGCTATGGCGCGCGCGCCATCACCGAGGGCGGATTCCAGTCGGTGCCCAAGCTGGCCTTTCCCGGCGGGGCGCTGATCGGCTGCGCCGCGGGCTTCGTCAACCTGCCGCGCATCAAGGGCAGCCACAACGCCATGCGCACGGGCATGTTGGCGGCGGACAGTGTCGCGGCGGCGCTCAAGGCGGGCCGTTCGGGCGATGTGCTGGATGCGTATGAAGCCGCCTATGCCGCCAGCCCGGTGGCCCGGGAGTTGCGCCTGGTCCGCAACGCCAAGCCGCTCTGGTCGCGCTTCGGCACGCTGCTGGCGTTGCCGCTGATCGGATTGGACTTGTGGCTGAATCAGCTTTTCGGGATTTCGCCGTTCGGCACCCTGGGACATGGCAAGCCGGACTTCGCGACCCTGCGCAAGGCGCGCGACAGCCGTCCGATCGCCTATCCCAAGCCGGATGGGCGGCTGACCTTCGACCGGCTCTCCAGTGTGTTCGTGTCCAACACCAACCATGTGGAGGACCAGCCGGTGCATGTGGTGTTGGCCGACCGGGTCATTCCCCTGACCGTCAATTTGCCCGAATATGACGAACCGGCGCAGCGGTATTGCCCGGCGGGCGTCTATGAAGTGATCCAGGAGGAAACCGGTCCGCGCTTTCAGATCAACGCCCAGAATTGCGTGCATTGCAAAACCTGCGACATCAAGGATCCCTCGCAGAACATCACCTGGGTCACGCCCGAGGGCGGCGGTGGTCCCAATTACGTGAATCTGTAGGAGTGAATTTGCGTCGCATCCTTCCTCTTGTCGCCCTGGTGGTGCTGCTGGGCGGTTGTTCCGGCGGAACCGCGCCGGTCGCAACCCCGCCCAGCCCGGAAAGCGTGCGCCAGGCGCAGGCTTTCGCCACCTATCTGTCGGCGCGCTTCGCGGCGGGTCAGCACGACATGCCGGAGGCGGCGCGCTATTACAGCCAGGCGCTGCAGAACGATCCGGGCAATCCGTCGCTGCTGGCGCTGTCTTTTTTCTATGCCCCCCCCCCCGGCGTTTTCGCCACCGCCGAGAAATATGCCGGGCAGGTGGTCGCCGCCACTAGCGACGACCGCGCCGCGCGGCTGGCGTTGGCGGTGATCGGATTCAAGCGCAAGGATTACGCGGAGGTCCGCAAGAACCTGTCGGCCTCGGCCAAGGGGCCTTTCACGCTGCTGACCCTGGCCTTGTTCGACGCCTGGGCGGCGGCGGCGCAGCATGACGCGCCGGGGGTGGACAAGAATATCCAGACCCTGATGGGCCAGAAGGGCGCCGAGAGCATGGGCACCTTTCATGGCGCGCTGATCGCCGATTATCTGGGCGGGGATGCGGCGGCGGAAGCGGGCTATCGCAAGGCGCTGGGCACCTCGGCGCCCACGCCGCGCGTGCTGGACGCCTATGGCCGCTTCCTGGAGCGCCGGGGCCGTGGCGCGGACGCCGCCGCGCTGTATGGCAAGTATGCCAACGAGGTGGGCCTGACCACCGTGGTGCGGCCCGCGCTGGCGCGGCTGGCGGCGCGCCAGAAGCCGGACGCGCTGGTGCGCAATCCCGCCGACGGCGCGGCCGAGGCGCTGTTCGGCATCGCGGCCTCGCTGACCGAGGCGCAGAGCGCCGATGTCTCGATCCTCTATCTGCGCATGGCGCTGTACCTGCGCCCCGACCTGGCGCTGGCCGAGGTGCTGCTGGCGGACCGTTTCGAGACCCTGAAGAAATATGACGCCGCCATCACCATCTATCGCGAGATCAGTCCGGAGTCGCCCTATTACCGCATGGCGCAGATCCAGGCGGCGCTGAACGCCCAGCGGCTGGGCCGCAGCGAGGACGCCGTGGCGGGCCTGCGCAAGCTGGTCGCCGCCAACCCGGGCGACACCGAGGCCTGGGTGGCGATCGGCGACATCCATCGCGCCACCGAGAAATATGCCGAGGCCATCGCCGCCTATGACAGCGCCGAGAAAAGCCTGATCCAGCCGGCGCGGCGCGACTGGCCCATGTTCTATGCCCGCGCCATGGCCAAGGAGCGGCTCAAGCGGCTGGACGATTCCGAAAAGGATATCGAGATCGCCTTGAAGCTGTCGCCCGAACAGCCGGAGCTGCTCAATTATCTGGGCTATAGCTGGGTGGACCGGGGCCGCCGGATCGACGAGGCGCTGGTGATGCTGGAAAAGGCGCGGAGCTTGCGTCCCTATGACGGCTATATCGTGGATAGCGTGGGCTGGGCCTATTACAAGCTGGGCCGCTATCAGGACGCGGCCAAGACGCTGCAGGCGGCGGTGCTGCTGGTG
Organism: uncultured Alphaproteobacteria bacterium; assembly: GCA_937942205.1. GTDB lineage: Bacteria > Pseudomonadota > Alphaproteobacteria > Micropepsales > Micropepsaceae > Rhizomicrobium. The sequence goes on along the minus strand of CALDFO010000532.1, from coordinate 947 downwards.
CCGGGCGATCCCACCATCAACGACCATCTGGGTGACGCCTTCTGGCGCACCGGGCGGCGCATCGAGGCGCGCTTCCAGTGGAACCATGCCATCACCTTCAGCAAGGACGAGGTGGAAAAAGCCGCCATCGCCGCCAAGCTGAAAACCGGCCTGATGAATGGCCAGGCGAATGGCTTGACGAATGGCCAGGCGAACGGTGTCGGCCAAACGCCCGGCCGGGCGTCGCCGTGATCGTCGAACGGGCATCCGCCAAGATCAATCTGTTCCTGCATGTCGGCGACCGGCGCGCCGACGGCTTTCATCCATTGCAAAGCCTGGCGGTTTTCACCGATGCGGGGGACGCGCTGGCGCTGGCGGCGGCGCCGGCCCTGTCGCTGGCCATCGACGGTCCGTTCGCCACGGGGCTGGCGGGGGAGGGTGACAATCTGGTGCTGCGGGCGGCGCGCGCCCTGAGCGGCGCTGGCGGCGCGGCTCTTACCCTGACCAAGAACCTGCCGGTGGCCTCGGGGATCGGCGGCGGTTCGTCCGACGCGGCGGCGGCGCTGCGCGGCCTGCGGACGTTGTGGGCCTTGTCCCATGACGATGCGGCCCTGTGCGGCATCGGCGCGGGCCTGGGCTCGGACATTCCGGTCTGTGTGCCCGCGCGCGCCAGCTTCATGGAAGGGCGGGGGGAAATCCTGCGTCCCGTCGAAGTCCTGCCGCGCATCGCCATGCTGCTGGTCAACCCCGGCGTGGCGGTGCCGACCCGCGATGTCTTCGCCGCGCTGACCGCGCGCAGCGGCGCGGCGATGGACCTGCCGTCCGCGCGCTTCCGCGATACCGCCGACCTGCTGCGCTTCCTGGAGGCCACCCGCAACGACCTGGAAGCGCCCGCCTTGCGGCTCCAGCCGGTGATCGGCGCCGTCCTGGCCGCCATCGCCGCGGCGCCGGGGGCGCTGTTCACGCGC
>CALDFO010000531.1 GCA_937942205.1 uncultured Alphaproteobacteria bacterium | reverse complement strand
GGGCGGCCAGTTCCTTGAGGTCATGGCCGGAGGAAAAGACCGGTCCTTCGGCAGCGATCACCACCACACGGGTGGCGTCGTCGGCCGCCGCGCCGTCCAGCGCGGCCTGCAGGGCGGCCATCAGGTCCGACGACAGGGCGTTGCGGGCCTGGGGCCGGTTCAGGGTCAGGCGCAGGACGCCGCTGGCGGGGACGGAGAGCAGGAGCGGCGGGGGATGCTGGGAGGGATTCGGGGCGTTCATGGCGCCAATCTAGTGCGCGGACATGGCAATTACACCTTCGTGCCATGCGGTTGCGGTATTCAGATACCGCATACGAAAAAAGCTTGATATACCTGCACAACTGTTGACCGGTGGGGAGCGGCCCCGTATAAGCCCCGCCGAAATCACCGGAATTGCTCCATGAAAACCTACTCGGCGAAAGCCTCCGAGATCGAAAAGAAGTGGGTCCTGATCGACGCCGAAGGGCTGGTCGTGGGCCGCCTGGCCTCGATCATCGCCATGCGCCTGCGCGGCAAGCACAAGGCCACTTACACCCCCCATATGGATTGCGGCGACAATGTCATCGTGATCAACGCCGCCAAGGTGGTGCTGACCGGCCAGAAGCTGAAGAAGAAGGTGTATTATCACCACACCGGCTATATCGGCGGCATCAAGGAGCGTACCGCGGGCGCCATCATGGCGGGCAAGTTCCCCGAGCGCATCGTCGAGAAGGCGGTCGAGCGCATGGTGCCGCGCGGTCCGCTGGGCCGCCGCCAGATGTCCAACCTGCGCGTCTATCCCGGCGCCGATCATCCGCACGAGGCGCAGCAGCCCGAGACGCTGGATGTCGGGGCGATGAATCCCAAGAACACCCAGCACAAGACTTCCACTTCCAAGACGAACAAGGCGGCCTAACCCATGGCGGAAGAGAACAAGTTCACCGAACTCAAATCCACGCTGATCAAGGCCAGCCAGGCGGCGACTACCGATGCCACCAAGGCCGACAGCAAGCGCGACGCCCAGGGCCGCGCCTATGCCACCGGCCGCCGCAAGGAATCGGTCGCCCGCGTCTGGATCAAGCCGGGCAGCGGCAAGATCATCGTCAACGGCCGCGACGAGACCGTCTATTTCGCCCGTCCGGTGCTGCGCATGATCCTGCGCCAGCCGCTGATCGCCGCCAACCGCGACGGCCAGTTCGACGTCATCGTCACCGTCAATGGCGGCGGCCTGTCGGGTCAGGCGGGCGCGGTGCGCCACGGCATTTCCCGCGCGCTGGTGGCCTATGAGCCGGCCCTGCGCGCGGCGCTGAAGCCGGGCGGTTTCCTCACCCGCGATCCGCGCGCCGTGGAACGCAAGAAGTATGGCCGCCCGAAGGCGCGCCGCAGCTTCCAGTTCAGCAAGCGTTAAATCGGGACCTTCTCGAACAAAAAGCCGCCTGGAGAAATTCAGGCGGCTTTTTTGGTCAATGCAACGCGACAGCCATTGAATGTTGTTCATAGAAAACAATTAAGCCGCCACGGGGCCTAGTGACAGGCTGTAGTCCTGTCTGTACTGTCTCTGACAGAGCGGCGCTCATGCTGCTCTGGGGCGTAGAAACCCTTCAACTGTGCGGCCCTTGTGTGAGCCGCAATTCGCACTCCTCCACCGCTATGGTCGAGGAGGTTGATGCGTATGTTCAGGGCGAAAGCCTAAAGGCATCAGCGACCTTGCACAGTTGAGGTTTTCTAACTCCCCGATCACCAGCTCGGGGGAGCAGACAGGTATGGGAATTATGCAAAGGGACGTGTTGCTTCTTGCTTCAAAAGGAGAGGAAGCCAGACGGATCGCCCGTTTCTGCTCTATGGCCTTTGGGGATGTCACAGTATTCCACGGCGATTGGGGAGATCCATTCCCAGAAGTGTCATTTGGAGATTGGGACTATGTGTTTTCTTATTGTTCCCGATGGATCGTGCCCAAGCACGTGTTGAGTAGAATCAAGATCGCCGCGATCAACTTTCACCCTGGGTCGCCTCAATATCCGGGTATCGGATGCCTGAATTGGGCGCTCTATGATAACGCCAAAACATTTGGCGTAACGGCGCACCACATCACCCCACGGGTCGATGCCGGAAAAATTATCGAGGCACGGCTGTTCGATATTTTGCCGGGAGACAATGTTCAATCTTTATTTGATCGTACGCATACACATTTGACCGCCCTCGCGATGGACATCATTGGCGGCATAGCGGCTGGGCGCGCGCTGCCAACATCGGACCATTTGTGGAGTGGTGATAAGAAATCTCGCGCGGAATTGGACGCTCTGTTGGAGGTTTCGCCGGAAATGGACGCGGAAGAAATCGCCCGGAGAATCCGGGCAGTTGCATTTGGCAAGTGGCAACCGCGGGTCACCATTCACGGTAACGTCTTTCAGCGCGAGGCTGCCGTGTAAGCGGTTTCCTCACACGCGATCCGCGCGCCGTGGAACGCAAGAAGTATGGCCGCCCGAAGGCGCGCCGCAGCTTCCAGTTCAGCAAGCGTTAAGTTGCGTCAAAGACAAACGGAAACGGCGCCGGGAAACCGGCGCCGTTTTTCGTTGTCGAACCAACACAGCGCAGGATTGCCGCGGCCGCTCGCTTTGGCTCGCGACGTCCCGGCCTTTGAAACGGTCCACCGGACCGTTTCATTCGCCATCGCCTACGGCGCCGGCGAAACAGGCCGTGACGGATCGAACACCGGCGGCACCGGGCCATAGGCGTTGGGGCCGGGATCGCCGGGCTGGCACCAGAACCAGATCAGACCAATGGCGACCACCAGCAGCGCCAGATTGACCAGGAAGGCGGCGGTGCCGAACAGGAACAGGAAGATGCCGAAGCCCATCATCATCACATTCATCAGCGCCAGGATGCTGATGAGCTGGGACACCACGCCCACGAAGATGAATATCCAGACCAGCTTGCCGTCTCGGCCGGTGTCCTGCAGGCGGCGGGCGCCCAGCGCGGCGGTGGGCAGCAGCAGCGCCAGGTTGTAGATCGCCACCAGCGGCAGGATGGTGATGCTTTGCAGGATCACCACGCCCAGGCCGACCACGGCGCTGGCCAGGATGAAATACCAGAACTGGGCCCGGCCCACCCGGCCGTTCATGTCGAAGTAATGCTCCGCCAGGGTGCGGCGGTAATTGTCGAAAATCGCTTGCAGATCCATGGCGTAGCCCCCATATCGGCCCGCGTCCGGCGCAAGGCCATTCCCCTGAACACGCAGGCCCCAAACGGGGCCGGTTCAGCTAAAAGGCACCTGTCGCCGGTGTCAATCGCGACCGGCGGGCGACCGGCAAGGATTTGGACATGGGTTCGGGCATGGGTCAGGCACGGATATTCATCGACGGGGCGGCGGGCACCACGGGGCTCGAAATCCGCGAGCGCCTGGCGGACCGCGGCGAACTTTCGCTGGTCGTCCTGCCAGAAGCCGCGCGCAAGGACGCTGCGGCGCGCAAGGCGGCGCTGAACGCCGCCGATATCGTGATCCTCTGCCTGCCGGACGAGGCGGCAAAGGAGGCCGTCGCCCTGATCGACAATCCCGCCGTGCGGGTGATCGACGCCTCCAGCGCCCATCGTGTCGCCGAAGGCTGGACCTATGGCTTTCCCGAACTGGAGCCGGACGGCTATGCGCGGATCGCGGCGGCGAACCGCGTCAGCAATCCCGGCTGCTGGGCCACCGGCTTCCTGGCCATCCTGCGGCCGCTGGTGCGGGCCGGGCTGGTGCCGCCCGGTTTCCCCGTCACCGCCAACGGTGTCTCGGGCTATTCCGGCGGCGGCAAGAGCATGATCGCCGAGTTCCAGGACACCGCCGCCGCCGATTACACCGAGACGGTGTCGCGCATCTATGGCCTGAACCTCACCCACAAGCATCTGCCCGAGATGACCCGTCATGCGGGGCTCACGCATCCGCCGCTGTTCGAGCCGGGCGTGGGCCGCTTCTATCGCGGCATGCTGGTGGAAGTGCCGCTGCAATTGTGGGCGCTGCCGGGCGCGCCCGCGCCGCGCGACATTCATGCGGCCCTGGCCAAGTCTTATCCGGAGCGTCCGCTGGTGACGGTGGCCTCGATGGAGGATGCGGGGGCGGTGAAGACCCTGGACGCCGAAATCCTGGCGGGCAGCAACGGCCTGACCCTGTATGTGTTCGGCAATGAAAAGGCCGGGCAGGCGCGTGTCGTGGCGGCGCTGGACAATCTGGGCAAGGGCGCCAGCGGCGCGGCGGTCCAGAATCTCAACATCATGCTGGGGCTGCCTGAAACCACCGGCCTTTAGGCGCGGCGCCTTCCGCCTGGCCAGATGCCAAAATTCCTCGCGCCTATGCTAAGAGGATTCGATGGTCCGGCGCTTCAAGGAATGGAAGGTCATCGCGCTGACGGTCGCGGTGGCGCTCGCGCTGTTCGCGGGCGTGGTGTTCTATGCGGTGCATCAGGCGGCGCGGCCTGAAGGCTATTCCGGCCTGGAACTGGCGCCCATGACGGCGGCGGCCTGGGCCCGCACCCCCATGCTGGCGCGGGGCGGGGTGCTGGTGAATGCGGTGGCGGCGGACAGTCCCGCCGCCCGGGCCGGGATCAAGCCCGGCGAGGTGATCAGCGCGCTGGACGGCGATCCGGTGCTGACGGCGCGTCAGGCCGCCGACCGCATCAAGGCCACCAAGGCGGGCAGCAGCATGGCGCTGACCCTGTTCGATGCCGCCAGCGGCGATATCAGGCCGCGCACGGTATCGCTGCTGTTCACCGAGATGCCGGTGACGCCGAAAAAGCTCTCGGTCCGTCCGCCCCGCACCCTGGCCAAGCGCGAGCCGGAGCTGCCCAAGATGGCGGCGGGCGCGGCCTGGTCGCGCCGCATCGCGCTGGGCGCTTTCATCAAGCCGCTGCCGCTCAAGGGCATCGGCGCGGGCCGCTGCAACGGCTTCGCGCCGGAGGAATGGCGCGTGCGCGGGCATGATGCGGACAATTCCATGCTGCATGTCGCGGCGGAGGAGGGATTCCAGCACGCCCTTTTCAAGGTCGGCGCGCTGGATGGGCGCAAGCCCGAGGATTTCATCGCCGCCTGGCTGGAAGAGGTGTTCCGCACGCCTGCCGTGCTGACGCCGGCGCAGGACCGGCCTTTTGGATTCCGGGTGGTGAATTTCGGCAACCGCAAGGGCGGCGCGGGCTTTGTGCAATATCGCGTGACGGGGGACCGCATCGTGCTATGGGCGGCGGCGGTGGCGGCGGGCGAGGCGGCCACCACGCGGCCCATCACCGGCGCGGTGGCGCTGTCGCTGCGCTGCGCCGCGCCCGGCGCGCCCCGGGCCGTGCCGCGCCGGCGCGGGATGCCCGCCACGTCGATTTCGGCGCGCTGCATCGCAGGAGACTGTGAGGAAGGCGATTTCGCGGGCAATTATCTCGCCGTGCTGCGCAAGGGCTATGTCCATGACGGAAAGGACAGCGTCTATCTGGTCAATCCCCGCCGCGACCTGTGGCAGAACGGCGCCAAGGGGCCGGGCTATTATCACCAGGTCAAGGGCGACAACGAAAAGCTGGAGCCGGGGCGCACCAACTGAACACGGCTACTGCGCCTTGACCTTCACATAACTGCCCGGCGCGTCGCCCAGCACTTTGAGCTTGCCGTCGCCCGGCACGCGCGCCGCCACCTTGCCGCCGGACAGTTTCGCCAGCCAGGCATCCCAGTCCGGCCACCAGGAGCCGGGCTGTTCCTTGGCGCCCGCGCGCCAGGTGTCGATATCGGCGGCCTTTTTGTCGTTGGTCCAGTACTGGTATTTCTTGGCGGCGGGCGGATTGATGACGCCCGCGATATGGCCCGACCCGGCGATGATGAAGCGCACCGGGCCGCCGAACAGCCGCGATCCCTTGAATACCGAGACGGCGGGGGCGATGTGGTCCTCGCGCGCCGACTGGAAATAGGCGGGGATTTTCACCTTGGACAAATCCAGCTTGACCCCATCCTGGGTCATCTTGCCCAGCGCCAGCGCATTGTCGCGGTAGCAGTTGCGCAAGTAAGACAGATGCAGCTTTTCCGGCATCCGGGTGGTGTCGGAATTCCAATAGAGCAGGTCGAAGGGCATGGGCTGCTTGCCCAGCATGTAATTGTTGATGACAAAGGACCAGATCAGGTCGTTGGCCCGCAGCATGTTGAAGGCCCCCGCCATCTTGGAGCCGGGCAGCACGCCGCCCTGGCTGTCCATGCGCGCTTTCAGGGCGTCGAGCTGGGCCTCGTCGACAAAGACCGACAACTCGCCCGCCTCGCTGAAATCGGTCTGCGCCGCCCAGAAGGTGGCCGAATGGATGCGGTCGTCGCCGGTGGCGGCCATATAGGCGAGGGTGGCGGCCAGCAGCGTGCCGCCGATGCAATAGCCGACACAGTTGGGATCGCGCACCCCGGTGGCCTGCTCCACCGCCTCCAGCGCCGCGAAGATGCCGCCCTTCATGTATTCCTCGAACCCGGCCTCGGCCATCTCCGGGCCGGGATTGACCCAGCTGACCAGGAAGACGGTATAGCCTTGCGCCACCAGCCAGCGGACGAAGGAGTTTTCGGGCCGCAGGTCCAGGATGTAGTACTTGTTGATCCAGGGCGGAAAGATCAGCAGCGGCCGTTCATGGACTTCATCCGTGGACGGAGAAAACTGCAACAACTCCATGACAGCGTTGCGGAACACCACCTTGCCGGGGGCGGTGGCGATATTCTCGCCGATCACAAATCCGTCGGCCGACTGGCGGATGGCCAGCTCGCCCTGGCCGCGCTCGATATCGGCCAGGAGGTTGTCCAGGCCCTTGACCAGATTCTCGCCATTGGAGGCGATGGTGGCGTTCAGCACCTCGGGATTGGTGAGGGGGAAGTTGGTGGGCGCCATCGCGTCGGCGAACTGGCGGGTATAGAAGGCGACG
>CALDFO010000530.1 GCA_937942205.1 uncultured Alphaproteobacteria bacterium | reverse complement strand
GGTCTTTGTCGGACTGATGGGGGTGGTGCCGGTGCGGGGCCACGCCACCTGGCATCTCTATCGCAGGCTGGTGGTCTGATACGCGCCGGATGAAGTGCGGGCGGGGACCTGCTATAGGCCCCCGCCATGGATGTTTCCCTGTTCGATTTCGACCTGCCGGAGGCGCGCATCGCGTTGCGCCCGGCAAGCCCGCGCGACAGTGCGCGGCTGATGGTGGTGCGGCCCGATGGCCGCATCGAACATGCCCATGTCCGCGACCTGCCGGCTTTCCTGGCGCCGGGCGACGCGCTGGTGGTCAACGATACCAAGGTGATCCCGGCGCGGCTGCACGGCCAGCGCCTGCGCGAAACCGGCCCGGCCAAGGTCGAGATCCTGCTGCATCGCCGCCTGTCGCCCGATCGCTGGGCGGTGCTGGCGCGGCCCGCCCGCAAGCTGGCGGTGGGCGATGCGCTGATCTTCGGCGATCTGCGCGCGGCCGTGACGGCGCGGGGCGAGGCGGGCGAGGCGGAAATCGCTTTCGCGCTGTCGGGCGCGGCGCTGGACGCCGCCATCGCGGCGCGGGGCGAGATGCCGCTGCCGCCCTATATCGCGGGCAAGCGCCCCGCCGATGCGCGCGACGCGGCCGATTACCAGACCCTGTATGCCCGCGCCGAAGGATCGGTCGCGGCCCCCACCGCCGGTCTGCATTTCACGCCGGACCTGCTGGCGGCGCTGGCGGCGCGCGGCGTGACCCACGAGGCGGTGACGCTGCATGTGGGGCTGGGCACCTTCCTGCCGGTCACGGCCGAAGACACCAGCCTGCATCGCATGCATACCGAGCGCGCGCTGCTGGATGGCGGTACCGCCGCGCGGCTGGTCGCGGCGCGCGCCGCGGGCGGGCGCATCGCGGCGGTGGGCACCACCGCCCTGCGGACCCTGGAAAGCGCGGCGGCGGGCGGCGGGCTGGCGGCCTTTGACGGCGATACCGACATCTTCATCACCCCGGGCTATGACTTCCGCGCCGTGGACCTGCTGCTGACCAATTTCCACCTGCCGCGCTCGACCCTGTTCATGCTGGTCAGCGCCTTCATGGGGCTGGATGTGATGCGGGCGGCCTATGCCGAGGCGATCCGCGAAGGCTACCGTTTCTATTCCTATGGCGACGCCTGCCTGCTGTTGCGGCGCTGACCTTGCGGGTTTTCCTGCGGCGGCCACAGTTTTTCCCGGCCAAGCCCAGGATGTCCGCCAAAACCGCCGTTTAGCAATTCTTAACGGCGTAGCGCCGATTATGGTTTCCGGAATCTTACCGGCCCACCCGCCAGGCGCCCCGCATGAACGCCCCGCTCTTCAATCGCGATATCCAGAATCGCGATATCCAGGCCCATGATGGCTGGCTTCGCGTCTTTGCCTTCTTCCATCTTAATCTGGCCTTTTCGTCGATCGAGGAAGAGCGCCGCGAAGAAGTGATCGCGCGTTGCTACTGGCCGCTGTTGCGGCTCGCGGAAAAGCATCCGTATCTGGGAATGGAAGTCTCGGGCTATACGCTGGAGGAAATCGCCCGCCGCGATCCGGCATGGATCGCACGGGCAAGGGAGATGATCGCACAGGGCCGGATCGAGTTGATCGGGTCGGGTTACAGCCAGATGATCGGGCCGCTGGTGCCCGGCCGCGTCACCCATGAAAATCTGAAACTTGGAAACGAAATCTATCGCCAGTTTCTGGGGGTCCAGCCCGCGATCGCACTGGTCAATGAGCAGACCTATTCGGCCGGTCTGGTCGGACATTATCTGGATGCTGGCTACAACGCGATCCTGATGGACTGGGACAATCCGTCCGCCAACCATCCCGAATGGGATCGGGAATATCTCTATCGTCCGCAATATGCACAAGGCGCGGATGGCCGGAAAATTGCGGTGTTGTGGACCAACACGGTGGCCTTCCAGCAGTTGCAGCGTCTGGCTCATGACGACATCACGCGCGACACCTATATGCGCTTTTTGCATGGGCGGCGTGGGGCGGGTATGCGGGCGCTCTGTCTCTATGCCAGCGATGCGGAAATCTTCGATTTCCGTCCGGGCCGCTTTCGCACCGAGGAAAAACTGTCCGCCGAACCGGTGGAATGGACGCGGCTGGACGCTGCCTTCGCCGCTGTGGCGGAGGAACCGGGCATGGCCTTCGTCCTGCCCTCGCAGGTGCTGGCGATGATCGGGGAAGCCGATGGCGGCAATGCGCTCAGACTGGAAAGCGCCGCCTGCCCGGTGCCGGTCAAGAAACAGCGCAAGTACAATCTGGCGCGCTGGGCCGTGACGGGACGTGACAACACCGCCATCAACGCCGCCTGCCAGCGCATCTACGAAGGCTTGCTGGCGGGAACGGCCACGGCAGAGGACTGGAAAGAGCTTTGCTATTTCTGGGCCAGTGATTTCCGCACCCACCTCACCCAGGCGCGCTGGGAGGGGCTGAAGGCGCGGCTGGAAGCCATGGAGGCGCGCTGGTCCGCGCCGCCGCCGCCCTTTATCCCTGCGCCGCAGGGTGATGCGGTTTGCGAACGTCACCTGACAATCGAAACGCCGTTCCTGAAAGCGCAGCTGGACCGCCGTCGTGGCTTGGCAATCCAGAAGCTGCAATTCAAGGGCCATGCGCAACCCGCCATCGGCGGGCTGCCGCATGGCTATTTCGACGAGATCGCCTTGCAGGCCGACTGGTACACGGGCGATTGCGTCTTCGAGGTGCCGGGCGAGCATAAGGTTACCGACCTGGACTGGGCGCAGACACATCTTGAGCCGCA
>CALDFO010000529.1 GCA_937942205.1 uncultured Alphaproteobacteria bacterium | reverse complement strand
TTTTTAAGTCTGTGTTTGGTGCCGTTCGGCGCCGCTTCCGTCGATCGCTAGGACGCGATCGACGATGATGACCACCGATATCCATCTGAGGGGCGGCGCTTCTCGCACACGTTAAAAGCCGAAGGCTTTTAACGCGGTGCGAGAACCATCATCATCTGGCGGCCTTCCATCTTGGGATACTGTTCCAGCTTGGCGAAGATCTCGGTGTCCTTCTGGACCCGGGTCAGCAGTTCCATGCCCAGATGCTGGTGCGCCATCTCGCGGCCGCGGAAGCGCAGGGTGACCTTGACCTTGTCGCCTTCGTCGAAGAAGCGCTTCATCGCCTTCATCTTCACGTCATAGTCGTGATCGTCGATGGTCGGGCGCATCTTGATCTCCTTGATCTCGATGACCTTCTGCTTCTTGCGGGCCTCGTTGGCCTTCTTCTGCTGCTCGTACTTGTACTTGCCATAGTCCATCAGCTTGCAGACGGGCGGCTTGTTGTCGGGCGACACCTCCACGACATCCAAGCCCTTCTCGTCGCCGAGCGCCAGGGCCTCATCCAGCCCGATCTCGCCATATTTGTGGCCGTCGTCGCCGATCAGCAGAACGGTGCGGGAGTTGATTTCGTCGTTGATGCGCGGGCCGTCCTTGGCCGGCGGCGGGGCATTACCCTGAAAGCGTCTGGGAACTATGTGACTCTCCTAAGTTGGTTACGTCCACGCACGCCAAGACGGTCTCGCGAGGGGGTCCAGCAGCCTCACGAAACGGATTGTCCGGTCATGCGCGATGGTGGATCCTCGTGGCCGCTCAACGAAGGTCGGGCGGGACGGCTTCGGCGGCAAGTTTAGAAATTGCCGCCTCCAGCGCAAGGCTTTCCTGCCCCTCGACCCCCAGTTTTCGCAGGGTAACCGTGCGATTTTCGGCTTCCCTGCGGCCCAGGACCAACAGATTGGGGGTTTTGGCCAGGCTGTGCTGGCGCACCTTGTAGTTGACCGTCTGGTTCTCGGTGTCCAGCACGACGCGCAGGCCGGCGGCCTTGAGCGCCGCCACCACCTCTGCGGCATAGGTGTCGGCGTCGGCCACCACAGTGGCGACCGCCACCTGGACCGGCGCCAGCCAGAGCGGGAACTTGCCCGCATAATGCTCGATCAGCACGCCGATGAAACGCTCCATCGAGCCGACAATGGCGCGGTGGAGCATCACGGGCGGATGCTTGTTGCCGTCCTCGCCGATATAGGTCGCGCCCAGCCGGTCGGGCATGTTGAAATCCACCTGCAGGGTGCCGCACTGCCATTCGCGGCCGATGGCGTCGGTCAGGGTGAACTCGATCTTGGGGCCATAAAAGGCGCCCTCGCCGTGGTTGAAGGTGAAGTCCAGCCCGGCGGCGCGGGTGGCCTTTTCCAGCGCGCCTTCCGCCAGGTCCCAGACCGCGTCCGAGCCGATGCGCTTTTCCGGCCGGGTGGAGAGCTTGACCGTCACCTGGTCGAAGCCCAGGTCACGATAGGCGCGCAGCAGAAGCTCGCAGAAGCTCTTGGTTTCGTCGGTGATCTGCTCATGGGTGCAGAAGATATGCGCGTCGTCCTGCACGAAGCCGCGCACCCGCATGATGCCGTGCAGCGCCCCCGACGGCTCGTAGCGGTGGCAGGAGCCGAACTCCGCCAGCCGCAGCGGCAGTTCGCGATAGGATTTGGTGCCCTGCTTGAAGACCTGGATATGGCCGGGGCAGTTCATCGGCTTCACCGCCAGGGTGCGGCTTTCATCCTCGACCTCGGCCACGAACATGTTCTGGTGGAACGTGTCCCAGTGGCCCGACTGTTCCCACAGCTTGCGGTCGAACAGCAGTGGGGTCTTGATTTCGTTATAGCCCGCCTCGCCGATGCGGCGGCGGATGTAATTCTCCAGCGTGCGCCACAGGGTATGGCCGTTGGGATGCCAGAAGACCTGGCCCACCGCCTCTTCCTGCATGTGGAACAGGTCCATTTCCTTGCCGATCTTGCGATGGTCGCGCTTTTCGGCTTCCTCCATCCGCGTCAGATAGGCGTCCAGTTCCTTTTTGTCGCGCCAGGCGGTGCCATAGATGCGCTGCAGCTGGGCGTTCTTGGCGTCGCCGCGCCAATAGGCGCCGGAAATCTTGGTCAGCTTGAAGGCGTCGCCGATCTCGGCGGTGGTGCGAAAATGCGGGCCGCGGCAGAGGTCGTGCCAGTCGCCATGCCAGTAGATCGAAACATCCTCGCCCGCCGGGATGGAGGCAATCAGTTCGGCCTTGAACGCCTCGCCGATACCCTTGAAATGCTCCACCGCCTTGTCGCGCGGCCACACCTCGCGGCGGGTCGGCAGGCCCGCCTTGATGATCTCGCGCATCTTGTCCTCGATCTTCGGCAGATCGTCGGGCGTGAAGGGTGTTTCGCGCGCGAAATCGTAGTAGAAGCCGTCCTCGATCGCCGGGCCGATCGTCACCTGG
>CALDFO010000528.1 GCA_937942205.1 uncultured Alphaproteobacteria bacterium | reverse complement strand
TGCAAGCGCCCGCCTTGCGGATACAGCCGGTGATCGGCGCGGTCCTGGCCGCCATCGCGGCGTCGCCGGGCGCGTTGTTCACCCGCATGTCGGGCAGCGGCGCCACCTGTTTTGGCCTGTTCGCCGATGACGACGCCTGCGGCCGCGCGGCGGCGGCGCTGAAAAAGGCGCAGCCCGGCTGGTGGGTGATGCCGACCTTTGTGCCCGCTTTTGGCGGTGCGCCGGAAACGGGCGGCCGGGATATCGGCCCGGGCCCTGACGGGCTTTAAGCCGATCTTAACCCTGCGTGCCAACCATCGCGGCGACCCGAAAAGGACCGCGCCCATGGCCAAGGACATCAAAGAGCAGCCTGTGAAATTCGTGGACGATCCGCTGGCGCAGGAAATCTATGCCTCGGCGGCGTCCGGTTTCTTCGTCGCCAACGGCAATATCACCATCACGTTTGAATCGCTGCGGCCGGATCATTCCGACAAGCCCGGGCCGCTGACGCGGGTGGTGGTGGGCCGCATGGTGATGCCCGTTTCGGGCGCCCAGGGCCTGGCGATCGGCCTGTTCGACTTCCTGGAGAAGCAGGGCTTCAAGTACGAGAAGCCGTGAGGCGCGGCCGCTAGTAGGCCCGTTCGACGCAGAAATCGGCGATGTCGCCCAGGGCGCGCTTGATGTCGCTGTCCGGCATCACCGCCAGCGCCGCCTTGGCGGCGTCGGCATAGGCGCGGGCGCGGCGCATGGTCTCCTGGATGGAGCCGGTCTGTTCCACCAGGGTGATGGCGCGGTCCAGATCGCTTTCGGTCTGGTTGCCGGTTTCGATCACCCGCGTCCAGAACGGCTTGTCTTCCGGCCTGGCGCGGGCATGGGCCAGGATGATCGGCAGGGTCATCTTGGCTTCGCGGAAATCGTCGCCCACCGCCTTGCCCAGCAGCGCCTGACGGCCCGAATAGTCCAGCGCATCGTCCACCAGCTGGAAGGCGATGCCCAGATTTTCGCCATAGTCCCGCATCCCCGAGACATAGCCGTCATTGCCGCCCGACAGCAGCGCGCCGGAATGGGCGGCGGCGGCGAACAGCGCGGCGGTCTTGGCCGATACGACCTTGAAATAATGGTCTTCCGTCACCGAAAGGGTGTTGGACGATTTCAGCTGCATCACCTCGCCCTCGGCGATGATGGCCGAGGCGCCCGCCAGAATGTCCAGCACGGCCATGTCGCCGGTTTCCACCATCAGCTGGAAGGCGCGGCTGAACAGGAAGTCGCCCACCAGCACGCTGGGCTTGTTGCCCCACATCAGGTTGGCCGACACCTTGCCGCGGCGCAGGGCGCTTTCGTCCACCACATCGTCATGCAGCAGGGTGGCGGTGTGGATGAACTCCACCGCCGCCGCCAGCCGCACATGATGGTCGCCGCGATAGCCGCCGGCCCGCGCCGCCGCCAGGGTCAGCATGGGCCGCAGCCGTTTGCCGCCGGAATCGATCAGGTGCCGCGCCAGGTCCGGGATCAGCGCCACGCCCGAGGTCATGCGGGCATGGATCATGCGGTCGGTGGCCGCCATGTCGGCGGCGATCAGCACGTGCAGACGCTCGACCGGGGAAATATCGCCGGTACTGGTTTGCTTGCCGGTCTGCTTGAGGACGTCCTGTTCACCCATGAGCCCAGAATACAAAACCGCCCAAGGCGTAGGCAAGCGGACAAAGGACACAGGCCCGGCTATAGTCCAAGGATGCGGGCCGTTCTCAAAAGCACCGATCCGGTGGTCATCAGCTATGCCGTCAACGTCCTGTCGCAGGAGGGTATCGGATCGGTGGTGTTCGATACCCATGCCAGCATTATGGATGGCAGCATGGGCTTTTTGCCGCGCCGCCTGATGGTGGCCGATGAGGATTTTTCGCGCGCCCAGGCCCTGCTGCGCGACGCCGTGCCGGAGGCGATGGACTCCGGTGCGTGAGACATTCCTGGATGGCCGGGTGAAGGCCGCGCAACCGGCGGACGGGTTTCGTTCCGGTCTGGATGCCGTGATGCTGGCCGCCGCCGTTCCGGCGGTGGCGGGCCAGTCGGCGCTGGAACTGGGGGCTGGGTCGGGCGTGGCCAGCCTCTGCCTGCTGGCGCGGGTGCCGGCGGTGACGGTGACGGGGGTGGAACGCGATGCCGCGCTGGCGGCGCTGGCCCAGATGAATGCTGCGGGCAATGCGGCGGCGAATGGCGCGGCAGCCCGGTTTGTGGCCGCCGACATCTTTGCCCTGCCGCCGGACCTGAAACGCGATTTCGACCAGGTTTTCGCCAACCCGCCCTTTCATGGCGAAGGCCAGGCGTCGCCGGATGCCGCCCGCGCCGCCGCGTTGCAGGACGGTGGCCGGCTGGGCGACTGGCTGGCCCTGGGCGTGCAGCGGACCGTCTCCGGGGGCTGCTTTACCGCCATCCTGCGGGCCGACCGGCTGAATGAGGCCCTGGCGGCCCTGCCGGAGCGGGGGGTGCTGGCCTTTCCGCTCTGGCCCCGGGCCGGGGCCGCGCCCAAGCGGGTGATCGTCCAGGCCCGCAAGGGCTCCCGGGCCCCCTTTGCCCTGGCGCCGGGGCTGGTCCTGCACCGCCAGGACGGCTCCTGGACCCCGGAGGCGGACGCGGTGTTGCGCTGCGGCGCGGCGCTTGCCCTGCCAGGGGCCCATCTGTAGGTTCCGGCCACCTCCCAAAGGCGCGACTCGGTGGCCAAAGCCAACACTTTTCAGGGTCTTATTCTCACGCTGCAGGATTATTGGGCCAGGCAGGGCTGCCTGATCCTGCAACCCTATGACGATCAGATGGGGGCGGGCACCTTTCATCCCGCCACCACCCTGCGCGCCCTGGGGCCGCGCCCCTGGAAGGCGGCCTATGTCCAGCCCAGCCGTCGCCCCACCGATGGCCGCTATGGCGAGAATCCCAACCGGCTGCAGCACTACTACCAGTATCAGGTGATCCTGAAGCCCGCGCCCGCCAATGTGCAGGAGCTCTATCTGGGATCGATCCGCGCCATCGGACTGGACCCGGCGCTGCACGACATCCGCTTTGTCGAGGACGATTGGGAAAGCCCCACCCTGGGCGCGGCGGGCCTGGGCTGGGAAGTGTGGTGCGACGGGATGGAGATCACCCAGTTCACCTATTTCCAGCAGGTCGGCGGCATCGAATGCGATCCGGTCTGCGCCGAGATCACCTCTGGCCTCGAACGGCTGGCGATGTATGTCCAGAATGTCGAGTTCGTCTATGACCTGGCCTTCAATGAGGAGTTCCGCTACGGCGAGGTCTTCCACCAGGCCGAACAGGAATTCAGCGCCTATAATTTCGAGCGCGCCGACACCGACATCCTGTTCCGGCATTTCAAGGACGCTGAAAAGCAGTGCCGCGAATTGCTGGATGGGAAAAAGCTGGCGCTGCCCGCCTATGACCAGTGCATCAAGGCGTCCCATGCCTTCAACCTGCTGGATGCGCGGGGCGTGATCTCGGTCACCGAACGCGCCGCCTATATCGGCCGGGTGCGCGCGCTGGCCCAGGGCTGTTGCGAAGCCTGGCTGGAGAGCCCGATGGGCGAATACAAGCCGAGGTTCGCGTAATGCCCGACCTGCTGCTGGAACTGTTCAGCGAGGAAATTCCCGCCCGTATGCAGGCGGCAGGTGCGAAAGACCTGGAGCGCCTGACGGTCGGCGCCCTGACCGATCGCGGCTATTTGTTCGAGGGCATCAAGGCTTTTGCCGGGCCGCGCCGTTTGACCCTGGCGATCACCGGCCTGCCGCCGGAACAGAAGGATGTGCGCGAGGAGCTGAAAGGCCCCAAGGTGGACGCGCCCCAGGCGGCGCTGGACGGTTTCCTGAAAAAGACCGGCCTGATCAAAGACCAGCTCAAGGTCGAGACCACGCCCAAGGGCGATGTCTACGTCGCGGTAATCGAGCGCAAGGGGCGGCCCACGCCCGCGGTGCTGGCGGAGATCCTGCCTGAGATTTTCGCGCGATTCCCCTGGCCCAAATCCATGCGCTGGCGCGCGGGCGATCCGGTGCGCTGGGTGCGGCCGCTGCATTCCATCCTTTGCACCTTTGACGGCGAGGTGGTGCCCTTCACTTTCGCGGGCATCCAGAGCGGCAACACCACACAAGGCCATCGCTTCCTGTCCAGCGGCGCGATCACGGTCCGCCGCTTCGAGGATTATGAAGCGGCGCTGAAACAGGCCCATGTGGTGCTGGACGCGGCCGAGCGGGCCGAGATCATCGCCCATGACCTAAAACAGAAGGCGTTCGCGCTGGGGC
>CALDFO010000527.1 GCA_937942205.1 uncultured Alphaproteobacteria bacterium | reverse complement strand
CTGGTCTGCGCGGCCTTCAACGCCGACTTCGACGGCGACCAGATGGCCGTGCACGTTCCGCTGTCGCTGGAAGCGCAGCTGGAAGCGCGCGTGCTGATGATGTCGACCAACAACATCCTGTCGCCCGCCAACGGCAAGCCGATCATCGTGCCGACCCAGGACATCGTTCTGGGCCTCTACTACCTGACCCAGGAACGCCCCGGCGAGCCGGGCGAGTATAAGGAAGACCCCAAGACCAAGATGCCGGTCCAGGGCTTCTATACCGACCTGGCCGAGATCGAGCAGGCGCTGTTCGCCAAGACCGTCACGCTGCACGCCCGCATCAAGGCGCGCTACAAGACGGTGGACGCCGAAGGCAAGCCGGTGACCCGCCGCGTGGAATCCACGCCGGGCCGGATGCTGATCGCCGACATCCTGCCGCGCAATCCCAAGATCCCGTTCGAGCTGGTCAACCGCCTGCTGCGCAAGCAGGAGATCAGCCAGCTGATCGACGAGGTCTATCGTCATTGCGGCCAGAAGGAGACGGTGCTGTTCGCCGACGCGCTGATGGCGCTGGGCTTCCGCGAAGCCTGCAAGGCCGGCATCTCGTTCGGCAAGGACGACATGGTGGTGCCCGACAGCAAGACCAAGCTGATCGACGAGACCCGCCACAAGGTGCGCGAATACGAGCAGCAGTATCAGGACGGCCTGACCACCGACAAGGAAAAGTACAACCTGGTGGTGGACACCTGGTCCAAGTGCACCGACATGGTCGCGGCCGAGATGATGAAGGAAATCTCCGAGCCCAAGATCGACCGGGAAACCGGCCGCGTCATGGAGATGAACTCCATCTACATGATGAGCCATTCGGGCGCCCGCGGTTCGCCGCAGCAGATGAAGCAGCTTGCCGGTATGCGCGGCCTGATGGCGCGTCCCGACGGCTCGATCATCGAAACGCCCATCCTGTCGAACTTCAAGGAAGGCCTCACCGTGCTGGAGTATTTCAACTCCACCCACGGCGCCCGCAAGGGTCTGGCCGACACCGCTCTGAAGACGGCGAACTCGGGCTATCTGACCCGCCGCCTGGTGGACGTGGCGAACGACTGCATCATCACCTCGGAAGACTGCGGCACCAAGCGCGGCGTCACGGTCCAGGCGGAAATCGATGGCGGCCAGGTCGTGGCCTCGCTCACCGAGCGCATCCTGGGCCGCACCACGGCGGAAGATGTGAAGCACCCCGACACGGGCGAGATCATCATCAAGCGCAACAAGGAAGTGACCGAAGACCTGGCCGAAAAGGCCGAGGCGGCGCACGTCCAGAAGGTGCGCGTCCGTTCGGTGCTGACCTGCGAACTGCCCGAAGGCGTCTGCGGCAAGTGCTATGGCCGCGATCTGGCGCGGGGCACCTCGGTCAATATCGGCGAGGCTGTCGGCGTGATCGCCGCCCAGTCCATCGGCGAGCCGGGTACCCAGCTCACCATGCGCACCTTCCATATCGGCGGCGCCGCGCAGGTTGCCGGCTCGTCCAAGATCGAGGCGTCGTATGACGGCAAGATCAAGATCAACAACCGCAGCGTCGTGAAGAACAGCGACGGCGAACTGATCGCGATGTCGCGCAACATGCAGATCGTCATCACCGACAACAAGGGCCAGGAACGCGCCACCTATCGCATCACCTATGGCGCGCGCCTGAAGGTGGACGAGGGCGCCACCGTCAAGCGCGGCGACCGCCTGGCGGAATGGAACCCCAACGCGCTTCCGGTCCTGACCGATGTCGAAGGCACCGTGAAGTATGAGGACCTGGTGTTCGGCGTTTCCGTCCGCGAAGTGGCCGACGAAAAGACCGGCGTGTCCAGCAAGGTGGTGATGGACAGCCGCGGCACGGGCGCCAAGAACGCGCCCGAACTGCGCCCCGCCATCATCATCCTCGACAAGAAGGGCAAGCCGGTGCAGCTGCCCGGCGGCGGCGAGGCGCGCTATGCGATCTCGCCCGACGCCATCCTGTCGGTGGAAGACGGCGGCACGGTGCGGGCCGGCGACGTGCTGGCGCGTATCCCGACCGAAGGCGCCAAGACCCGCGACATCACCGGCGGTCTGCCGCGCGTGGCGGAGCTGTTCGAGGCCCGCAAGCCCAAGGAAGCGGCCGTGCTGGCCGAGACCGACGGCTTCGTGGAGTTCGGCAAGGACTACAAGAACAAGCGCCGCGTCATCGTCAAGCCGAAGTCGGACAAGCTGGACCCGACCGAATATCTGATCCCCAAGGGCCGCCATATCAGCGTGCGCGAAGGCGATTATGTGGAGAAGGGCGACTATATCGTCGAAGGCAATCCCTCGCCGCATGACATCCTGCGCATCAAGGGCATGGAGGAACTGGCGATCTATCTGGTCAAGGAAATCCAGGACGTCTATCGCCTGCAGGGCGTGAAGATCAACGACAAGCATATCGAAGTCATCTGCCGCCAGATGATGCAGAAGCTTGAGATCACCGAAGGCGGCGAAACCACGCTGATCGCCGGTGAGCATGTCGATCAGGCCGAGCTGGAGGAAGCCAACAAGAAGGCGGCCGATCACGGCCACAAGCCCGCCGAAGGCCGCGCCATCCTGCTGGGCATCACCAAGGCGTCGCTCCAGACCCGTTCGGTCTTCTCGGCCGCCTCCTTCCAGGAAACCACGCGCGTCCTCACCGACGCCGCGGTCAACGGCAAGGTGGACATGCTGGAAGGCCTGAAGGAGAACGTGATCGTGGGCCGTCTCATTCCGGCCGGTACGGGCGGCGCCATCGCGCGCCTGCGCCATATCGCGACGGAACGCGACCGCGCCATCCAGGCGGAGAACGCGGCCAACGAGCCGGTCGCCGCGCTGGAAGCACCGCCGCCGGCCGCCGAATAGCGGTGTTGCCGCGCTGAAAGAAATGGCCGCCGGATGAATCGTCCGGCGGCTTTTTTCTTTTTAACCCCCTCCGTCACAGCTCGGGTTTGCTCCGCAAACACCTCGCTGCGACACCTCCCCCTTATGGATGCGCTTCGCGCATATAAGGGGGAGGAAGCTGGTGCAGGGCGGATGGTCGCCCGGCGGAATGCCGGGCTCGCGTCAAGCTCCGTTGTCATTCCCGCGAAAGCGGGAATCCAACTTTTTCTTGCCTACTTTTTCCGGCAGCCGCAGGTCGGGGCGCAATCCTGCGGGCGCGCGCCGCAGCCGCAGGGGTCGCAGGTGCACCGCTCGCATGTGCAGGCTTCGGGCTTGATGGGAGCATTCGTCATGGTGATCTCCTCGATCTTGGTTGCTGACGCATACGGGTGTACGGTGCGTACCATGGTACGGAGTCAAGCATGACCGTCCTGACGATCGCCAAACTGGCCCGCGCCGCCGGCCTCGGCGTGGAAACGGTGCGCTATTACCAGCGGCGGGGCCTGATGCCGGTGCCGCGCGCGAGCGGGAAAGCCGCCTACCGGGAATACGATCAGAGCCATGTCCAGCTTCTGCTGTTCATCCGCCGGGCCCAGGCCGCCGGTTTCACGCTCAAGGAAATCAAGGAACTGCTGGCCCTTGACCGCACCCGCGACCGCGACCGTATCCGGGCCCTGGCGAGCGCGCGGTTGGAGGATCTGGCCCGTCAGGCCGAAGAGTTGGAAGCCTCGCGGCAGGCGTTGCGGCGGTTGCTGCAGGTCTGCCGGAAAACCGATCGCGGCCCCTGTCCCATCATCGCGGCGTTCAGCCCCGCGTCCGAAGCCTGACCGTACCGCCATATCGGGCGGTGAAATCGGGAGGCGCACGCCCCATATCGGTGCCAGGATGCACCCATGACGGCGTCGGGAATACAGGCGGATAAGGGGGAGGGGATCGGGAAATCGGTCCCAAAACGCCCGCGCCTTTCCTGGCGGCCGCCTTCGGAAACGGGGGCATAGGCATGACGCTGCCCGCGCCCCTGTCCTGGGACCGCGCCCAGGCCCGCGCCGGAAAGTTCGACGGCCGCTTCATCCTGGGGGTGATGAGCACCGGTATCTATTGCCTGCCGTCCTGCGCCGCGCGTCCGCCCCGGCCGGAAAATGTCCGCTTGTTCGCCACCGAGACCCAGGCCAAGGCCGCGGGCCTGCGCGCCTGCAAGCGCTGCCGCCCCGATCTCTACTATCGGGGCGAGGACGAAAATCTCGCGCTGTTCGAGGGCCTGGCCGCCCGTGTCGCCCGCGCCCCGGATGCCTTTGCCGATGCCGGCGCACTGGCGCGCGCGGCGGGCGTCAGCCTGACCAAGCTGGGCGATCTGTTCCGCGATCATGCCCATCTGGCGCCGGTCCAATGGCTGCGCCGCCAGCGGGTCCGCGCCGCCGCCCACACCCTGCTGCATGGCAAAGGCCGCATCCTGGATATCGGCCATGCCGCCGGTTTTGAAAGCGAGTCGGTCTTCCACCGCCAGTTCCAGGCCCAGATGCGCATGACGCCCGGCGCCTGGCGGGCGCTGGACGGGGCATGGGTCTTTCTGCTGCACCTGCCACCCCACTACCGGGCGGCGGAAATCCTCGCCTATCACGGCCGCGATCCGCTGGCCGTCAGCGAGCGCAGCCAGGGCAACCGCATCTGGAAGGCGCTGCCCACGCCCGACGGCCCGGTGGTGATGGAGATCAGCATCGAACCCGGCCAGGCCTGGGTGCGCCTGCATGGCAAGGCCAGGCTGGGCCGCGACAGCATGGTCTTCCTGCATGGCGCGGCGTTGCGGCTGCTGGCCCTGACCCAGGTTGTGAGCGGGTTTGAACCCCGCCATGCCGACTTTGTGGCGCGGCGGCGAGGCTTGCGGCTGCCGCTGCTGCCCACCGGCTTCGACGCCCTGTGCTGGGGTATCATCGGCCAGCAGATCCATCTCAAGTTCGCTGCGAGCTTGCGCCGCGAACTGGTTGAAATCGCCGGAGAAAAGATCGGCGACATGCGCGCTCATCCCACCCCGGAAAGCGTCGCCAACATCGATGTGGCGACCCTGGCCTCCCGCCGTTATGCCCGTTCCAAGGCGCGTTATCTGATCGAGGCGGCCCAGGCGGTGACCCAAGGGCGTCTGCCGGTCGAAAGCCTGGCCGATGGTTCCGCCATCGCGGCGGAACGGCGGCTGACCGCCCAGCGCGGCATCGGCACCTGGACGGCGCGCTATGTTCTGATGCGCGGCGGCTTTGGCGACGCCGCCCCTGTGGGCGACAGCGCGCTGGCCACCGCGCTCCAGCGTCTGCATCAGTTGCCCGAACGGCCGGATGCGGAGCAGACCGCCCGCCTGATGAGCGCCTTCGCGCCGCATCGCAGTCTGGCCACCATGCACTTGTGGACCTACCTGAAGGAAGGCGCTTAAGGGTTTGGCATGAAACGTTATTGGGCCGTCATTGAAACACCTTTCCAGGCCATGGCCGCCTGGGTTGATGACAAGGACAACTTGCTGCGTTTCCACCTGCGGGCCGAAGGCGCGCAGACGATGGACCGCGCCGCCATTCACGATCCGGCCCGTCTGGCCGAGGTCCAGCGCCAGGTGACGGACTATGCCAATGGCAGCCGCCGTGACTTCGACCTGCCCTTGGCACCCCAAGGCCCGGCTTTCGAGATGCGGGTGTGGCAGGCGTTGCGCGACATCCCCTTCGGCGCCACCACCTCCTATGGCGCGGTCGCCAAGACCATCGGCCAGCCCGGCGCGGCCCGGGCGGTGGGCGCCGCAAACAATGCCAACCCCATCGGGCTGATCATTCCCTGCCACCGGGTGATCGGGGCCGACGGCCAACTGGTGGGCTATGGCGGCGGCCTGGCGCTGAAGCGCAAGCTGCTGGAGCATGAAGCCCGCGTCTGCGGCAGAAGGTTTGATCTTTTTGGGTAACCCCAAGCACCGGCCTGCCTCCCCCTCAGGCGCGTCAGCGCCGACGAGGGGGAGGTGGTTTCAGCGTGCGAAGCCGACCCTTTGGGAGGCGAGCGAAAGCTGAAACCGGAGGGGGTGAATTAATTGGTGGCCAACCTGGCCACCAGCCGGATGTTCCGCCCCGGCATCACCACATTGTCCTTGTTGAAGGACGCGGCGTTCCGCATCACCTCGTCCGCCAGGTTCTGGCCGATCAGTGAGAACTCCCAGGCCCGGTCGGCAAAGGGCCGCCAGGTGATCTGGGCGTCCACCGAGACATAGCCCGCCGTGGGGGTGTCGAACGGCCCCGGATCGTTCTGCTCGCCGATCTGCATCACCTGGAATCCGGCGTCCACCGGATCGCTTTCCCAGGAGAAGCCGCCGCCGAACCGCCAGGCCGGAATGCGCGGCACATTGGCGCCGCCCGACAATGTGGCCCGCACCAGGTCGCCCATCGCGTTCAGCTTGAGCGTGCCGCCGGTTTCGTCGCGCCACAGGGCATAGGAGGCCTTGCCCTCCAGGCCGCGGAAATGCGCCGCGCCCTGGGTGTAATTCACCTCGCGCAGTTCCTCGCCGGGGCCGGGCTGGCAGTCGCCGTCCTCATCGCAGGTCGCCCCGGTCAGCGCGCCATAGATGTAATTGTCGAACACCGTGTAATAGGCGCTGCCGTCGAAGGTGAAATCCGCATAGCGCAGGCGCAGCGAGGTCTCCGCCGAATGGGCCCGCTCGATCCCCAGGGTAGGATCGCCGGTCTCATAGGTCGCCGAGGCTTCATGCACGCCGCGCGCATAGAGTTCGGTCTGGGCGGGGGCGCGGGCGGTGCTGGAGCCGGTCACGCCCAGTTTCACATGCTCGGTCGCGTCCCACAAAAGGCCCACCGCGCCGCTCACCGGCACGAAATCGCGGCTGGTATAGATGTCCGAAACCGGTGTGCCCTGGACCTTGGCATATTCCACGCGGCCGCTGACCTCCAGATGCACGGTGTCCGACAGCCGGGCCTCGGTGAACAGGAAACCGGCATAGTTCTGGGTCAGGGTGGGCAGCAGATAGTCCGCGCCTTCGCCCAGCGCCTCGAAGGCGCGATTCTGCACCTGCACGCCCACGGCCGAACTCAGGAACGGGCCCACCGCGCCCAGCAACGTTTCGGCGCGCAGATCCAGTTCCTTGTTCTTGAAGGTCGCCAGCGAATTGCCGTCGGGGTCGTTCTCATGATGGGCGTAGTTGCCATAGCTGCCGTCCACATTCAGCGTCTTGAACACGTCGCCGCCCAGCGCCAGCGACGATCCCAGCATGTATTTGGTCTGGCGCATGTTGATATAGCTGTCCTCGCCGGGGATGCCGTAGCGGGAATCGTATTGCACCACCGCGCCGCCGATGCGGCTGTCGTTGCCGAAGAAATACGAAGTGCCCAGCGACGCGCCGCTGCTGCGGGCGAAGGAATTGAGCTGCGGTCCCAGCGGCGTGTCATAGTCGCCCGCCTTGCGATAGAAGCCGTCGGCATGGAAGGCGAAATGACCCGCGCTGACATCGCCCAGCATCGCCACCTGCCCGGCATCGGATACGGAATCATAGCCGCCGCTGATCTCGCCGCCGGGCGTATCGGACAGGCTGGTGGGAACGCGGTTGTTGATGGCGTTGACCACGCCGCCGATCGCCTGGCTGCCATAGCGCAGCGTGGCCGCGCCGCGCACCACCTCAATGCTGCGGGCCGACAGCGGGTCCAGCGGCACGCCATGATCGGGTCCGATATCGGAGGCGTCGGCGCTGGAGGTGCCGTTCTCCAGCAGGCGCACCCGGCTGGCATCCATGCCGCGGATAATGGGGCGGCCGACGCCGGGGGCGAAGCCGCTGCTGCTGACGCCGGGGATGCCCGCCAAGGCGTCGCCCAGGCTGCTGCCGCCGGCGCGCAGGATGTCCATCACGTCCAGCCGGGACGAGATGGAGGCCAGTTCGTCGCCATGATTGGCCAGAGGGGAGGCCGTCACCACCACGGTTTCGATGTGACGGGACTGGGCGAGGGCGGGGGTGGCGAAAAGGGCGGCGCTCGCGGCGCCCGCCAGAAGGGAAGACTTGAACATACTGAACTCCAGATACCGATGGCCCGGGCGCGGATGCGCACGTGCGGGGAAGGGACCGGAACGGTCCCGCTCAGGTTTGGGACGTTCAGTGTTGGGGTGGACCGCGGCTTTGCCAGGCAAAACCCTGGGCCGGGGTGCCGGAAACCGGCGCAGGCGCCGGACTATGGGCGGTGATCCAGTCCAGCCCCGCAACAAGGGCCATGGCGGAAGGGGTGATATAGGAACCGGCATGGACCAGCTCGTGACAGAGGCGGCAATGGCCCTGATCCAGCGGATCCTGGGTCTTGAGCGGCTGCTGGTCCAGAACCTTGACCGACGGCAGGCCTGCCTGGTTGTCCGGCGTCGCCAGTTTGGCGATAACCGGTTGAATTTGCTGATGGATATGGGTCTGCAGGGCAATGCCCTGCAACAGGAAAGCGAGCAGGACGAAACAGGCCACCAGTCTGCCGGTGGCCGAACGGGAGGTCGAGATGGCGCGTGCCCGGCGCATCATGAACCGCTTTCTTCCTTAGGACACGAAACGAGTAGGAGATTTCGGAGGCCGCTGCAAACCCCGATTTGTTTCCGGTGGAAACATCGTCTGGCGGCCTGACCCAAAATCCGCATGTTTCCCTGTTGACCCCCCAGAGTGTGCTGGGTATAAGCCGCCACCTTCCAGGGCAGGCCGTTTGCGGAAAATTCCGCGAAAACGCTGCTGGGAAGCCAGTTTAAAGAGCTTAGACGCGCGACTCAGGCCCAACTTCTCAATCAAAGAAGTGCACCTCAGTCCTCCGCAAGTTCGGACGCAGGCAAGGGCTTGCTGTCCGGTTTTTGTTTTTCGTTCACCCGCGGACGCGCGGGCGACCAAAGGGCCCTGCCGGGCAAAGAGGAAGTGGAATGCCGACAGTCAATCAGCTCATTCGCAAGCCGCGCGGCACCAAGCCGAAGCGCAACAAGGTTCCGGCCCTGCAGGAATGCCCGCAGAAGCGCGCCGTCTGCACCCGCGTCTACACCACGACGCCCAAGAAGCCGAACTCCGCGCTGCGCAAGGTCGCCAAGGTGCGTCTGACCAACGGCTTCGAGGCGCTGTCCTACATTCCCGGCGAAGGCCACAACCTGCAGGAGCACTCGGTGGTGCTGATCCGCGGCGGCCGC
>CALDFO010000526.1 GCA_937942205.1 uncultured Alphaproteobacteria bacterium | reverse complement strand
ATGGATGCCGATTACGGCCGCAACCTGGATGGCGGCGGCGCGCCGGTCTCCGGCTTCCGCAATGCGCTGTTCGTGCTGTCCACGGTGATGAGCGCGCCGCGCGCGCAAACCGCGGTGCTGGATGCCGGGCACAAGGCGGTGGCGGTGGACAGCGGCCTGCCGCTGGTATGGGGGCGTCCGGGCCTGCGCTATACCGGCGCGTCCGACGAGCATGGCCAGCTTGCGGTGGCGGACGGCAATGACCGCCCCGCGCTGGGCGAAAAGCTGCGGCTGGTGCCGGGGCACTGCGACCCCACCGTGGACCGGTTCGACTGGTATGTCGGGGTGCGCGGCGGACGGGTGGAGTGCCTGTGGCCAGTGGCGGCGCGCGGCGCGATGGGCTGAAACCCCGCATTTTCCCGAAAAAACCAACGATTAACCATATCTGCCTAGGGTGTCTTGTTACCCGCATCGCTGGGGAGGCGATGGCAAGGCTTTGTCGCAGGGCTGCGAAGGGAACGCTGACGCCGTTGCTGGCGCTGGCGCTGCTGGGCTGCGCCACGCCCGCGCCCAATCCGCTGGACCGTCCGGGCGATGTGCCCGCCGCCTTCACCGCGCCCCGCGCCGCCGCCAATGCCCCGGTCTGGCCCGCGGCGGACTGGTGGAAGGCGTTCCAGGCGGCCGAATTGCCGCCGCTGATGGACGCCGCCAGCGCGGACAATCTGGATATCGCCCAGGCCGCCGCCCGCGTGCTGCAGGCCGAGGCCAACGCCCGCATCGCCTTTGCCGGAATGCTGCCCAAGGCCGATGCCGGATTGACGGCCACCCGGCGCGGCGGCCGCGCCTTCAGCGTCAACAGTTTCAACGCCACCTTCTCTGGCAGCTATGTGCTCGATTACCTGGGCCAGAACCGCAATCTGTATCGCAGCGCAAGCGAGAACTTGCGCGCCACGCGCTATGACGCCGCCGCCGTCGGGCTGGCGGCACGGGCGGCGGTGGCCGAAACCTATTTCAACATCCTGGCGCTGCGCGAGCAGATCGTCATCACCCGCCGCAACATCGAGGCGGCGCGGCGGCTTCTGGTGATCGCCCAGGCCAAGTTCGACGAAGGCGCGTCCTCCTACCGGGATGTGGCGCAGGAACAGGTGGTGGTGTCGCGCGAGGAAGGCCGCCTGCCGCTGCTGACGGAGCAGGAACGCCAGGCGCGTTATACCCTGGCCATTTTGCTGGGCCGCCCGCCGCAAGGGTTCGACATCAAGGGCCAGAATCTGGACGGCGTGGTTTCGCCGCATGTGAAAGGTGGTCTGCCGTCGGACATCCTGGCCCGCCGTCCCGACATCGCCCGGGCCGAGGCGTCGTTGCTGGCCGCCCATGCCAATCTGGATGCGGCGCGGGCCGCCTATTTTCCCCGCATCGGCCTGACCGGCAGCGCGGGCTGGGGTTCGGCGGCGTTGGATACGTTGATCAGTCCCGGCAGCTTCCTGTGGAGCGTGGGCGCCAGCGCGGCCCAGGCGATCTTCGCGGGCGGCGGCATCACGGCGCAGAACGATCTGGCCCGTGCCGAGCAGGACGAACTGGTCGCCGCCTATCGCCAGACCGTGTTCCGCGCCTTCCAGGAGATCGAATCCGCCATCGGCGATGTCCGCAGCGCCAATGAAAGGTTGGCCGCCGCGAGCCAGGAAGCGCGCGCCGCCGCCGAAGGCTATCGCGTTTCCGAACTGCAATATCGCGAAGGCACGCTGGACATCACCGGCCTGCTGTCCTCGCAGCAGCAGCTGTTCTCGGCCCAGACCGGCCTGGTGGATGCGCGCCTGCAACGGCTGCTGGGCAATGTCCGGCTCTATATCGCGCTGGGCGGCGGCTGGCAGCAGCCGGACTCCGACGCCGCCTATCAGCCGCCCGCCAACTGGTCGCCGCTATGAGGCGCGTGCTTTTCCTCGCCCTTCTGCTGGCCGCGCCGCCCGCCCTGGCGCAATCCGACGGCTGGCAGCCCGCGCGTCCGGCAAAGCCCGCCCTATCCCCCGCCCTGTCCGATGACGCCCCGCCGCTGCGGGTTGCGCCATCCGGCGAGCCCCCGGCCCCGCCGCAATTGCGGACCGCAAACCCGGCGGCACAGCAACCGGCGCCGGATGCGCGCGATGGCGGGCCGTTCACACCGGCGCCCGTCCTTGTGCGGACCGTGACCTATCCGGGCGGCGTCAGCGTCCAGTCCGGGCTTGTCTGGCGCGCGCCCCTGACGCTGGATCTGTATCGTCCGGCTGGAAACCGTCCGCTGCCGCTGGTGGTCTTCCTGCGGGACGGCGGCTGGAATGGCGGCGACGTCCGCCCATCGGCCAGCATGGCCGACCTGCCGCGCGAACTGGCCGCGCTGGCGGCGCGCGGTTATGTGGTGGCCGACGTGACCGTCCGTCCCGCCGGCGAAGCGCGCTTTCCCGCCCCTGTGCAGGACGTCAAGGCGGCGATCCGCTGGCTGCGCCGCCAGGCGTCGGCCTACACGATCGACACCACCCGCGTGGCCCTGTGGGGCGAGGGCACGGGCGGTTATCTGGCGGCGCTGGCGGGCGCGAGCTGTGGCGTGGCGCTGTTCGATACGCCTGATGCGGGCGAAGGCTCCGACTGCGTGCAGGCGGTGATCGACTGGTCCGGGCCGGTGGAACTGGGACCGGAGAGTGAAGGCCGCCCCGCCGCGCCGGTTTCCATGCCGACCTCGAAGGCGGGCCTCTTTCTGGGCTGCGAGCCCAAGACGTGCGCGCCCGGCCTGGTAGGACAGGCCAGCCCGCGGACCTATCTCTCGGAAGTGACGCCGCCCTTCCTGATCCAGCAGGGCGCGATGGATCCGATGCTGCCCCAGTCGCAGACCCTGGCGGCGGCGCTGAAGGATAAGGGGGTGCCGGTGGAACTGGTCACCTATCCCGAAACGGGACAGGATTTCGGCCGTGACGGCGCGCCCGATCCCGCCACGGTGCGCGCCGCGCTGGACAAGGTGGCGGCTTTCCTGGCCCACACATTCCCCGCGCCCGCGCGCAACGCCCGTCTGCGGCCGCGCGGCCCGGTATATTGACGTCCGACTGGCCTGCTTCTTGAACCGGCCCTGCCGGAGAGTCCCGTTTCGGGGCTGAGGCAGGCATGGAACAACAGATTTTCTGCGACGGAATCGGCCGGATCGCGGTCATCGGCAATACGGTGCGCCTGGACCTGGTGTCCTATTCGCCCACCGAAAGCGATGCCAGCGGCCAGCCGCGCATGGTCCTGACCCATCGGGTGGTGATGGGCACCGACGCCTTTCTGCAGTCCGCCGAGCGTGTGCTGGAAGCGGCGCGCCGCCTGACTCAACATGCGGCGCAACAGGCGGCCCAGCCTGCCTCTGCGCCACGCCCGGCGGAACAGCCCCAACCTCAGCCGCAACAGGCGCAAGCACCGCGTCCGCCCGCGCCGCCGCCTCCGCCGCCCGAACCGCCCAAGCGGCCTTTCCCCTGATGTCCGACACCAGCCAAACCCGCAAGGAACCGGGATCCCAGGACACTGGGCCTGCCGCGGCCAACCAGAACGCGCCGGCTCAGAGCGGCCTGCGCGCGCTGTCCGCCGTGGCCCGCCATATGGGTCTGGACTGGAGCCTGACGCGGCTCACCCATCTGTACGGCAAGGAAGAGGAGCCGGGCGCCGCCGAACTGGTGCGCATCGCGCGCGGCGAGGGGCTGAAGGCCGAGACCCGCCGCACCGACTGGCAAAGCCTGCACAGGCTGGAGAAGATGACGCCCTTCCTGGTGCGGCTGGACAGCGGCGCCTGGTTCGTGGTGGTCAAGGCGGGCGCCGCGGCGCGGGCCAAGGACGATCCCCCGCAGCTTGTGCTGTTCAATCCCAAGGTACCGCAGGCCAATCTCTTTCCCATCGGCCAGGAAGAGTTCTGCCGCCACTGGACCGGCGAGATCGTGCTGCTCAAGCGCCCCTACAAGCTGGGTGAAAGCGGCGGCCGGTTCGGCCTGTCCTGGTTCGCGCCGCAATTCTGGCGTCAGCGCGCGCTGCTGCGCAATGTGGTGATCGCGGCGCTGGCCATGCATGTGCTGGCGCTGGCGGTGCCGATCTTCTTCCAGATCGTGATCGACCGCGTCCTGATCTATCTCAGCATCTCCACCCTGGTGGTGATCGGCATCGGCGTGGCGGGGGCGATCCTGTTCGACGCCATCTTCACCTGGCTGCGCGGCTATTTCGTGCTCCGGACCGCCAGCCGCATCGACATCAGCCTGGCCCAGACCACCTTCCGCCATCTGATGCGCCTGCCTATCAGCTTCTTCGACACCAGCCGCGCGGGCGTCGTCACCAAGCACATGCAGCAGGGCGGGCAGATCCGCGAATTCCTCACCGGCCGCCTGCTGGGCACGCTGCTGGACCTTCCGGCGCTGCTGGTCTTCCTGCCGCTGCTGCTGTGGTACAGCGTGGAACTGACCCTGGTGGTGCTGGGCGTGACCGCCATTCTGGGCCTGGTGATCGCCGCCATGATCGGCCCCTACCGCCGCCGCCTGCGCCATCTCTATGAGGCCGAGGCGCAACGCCAGTCCATGTTGGTGGAAAGCGTGCACGGGATGCGGACCATCAAGTCGCTGAACCTGGAATCGCGCCGCGAGGAAGCCTGGGACAATGCCGCCGCCGACGCGGTCAACACCTATGTCCAGGTGGGCAAGATCAGCCTGGCCGCCAACACATTCTCCGGTTTCATGGAGAAGGCCCTCACCGTCACGGTGGTGGTGGTGGGCGCGTTCCTGGTGTTCGGCGGCGGTCTGACGGTGGGCGGCCTGGTGGCCTTCAACATGCTGTCGGCGCGGGTGGTCAGCCCGGTGCTGCAGATGATCGGCCTGCTCAACAACTATCAGGAAGTGATGATGTCGGTGGAGATGCTGGGCGAGGTGATGAACAAGCCCGCCGAGAACAGCGGCTCGCGCGGCCTGACGCCCCCTCTGTCGGGCGCCATCGAGTTCGACCGCGTCACCTTCCGTTATCCCGGCGTCGACACGCCCGCGCTGCGCGATGTGTCTCTGAAGATTCCCGCCGGGGCCATGATCGGCATTGTGGGCCGCAGCGGCTCGGGCAAGACCACCCTGTCGGCCCTGTTGCAGGGTCTGCATCAGGCGGGCGAAGGCGCGATCCGCATCGATGGCCACAATATCCGGGACATCGATCTGGCTTACCTGCGAAGCCAGAACGGCGTGGTGCCGCAGGAGCCTTTCCTGTTCCGCGCCAGCATCAAGGACAATATCCGCATGGGCGAGCCGACGGCCAGCTTCGAGGATGTGGTCCAGGCCGCGCGCATGGCGGGGGCGGACGAGTTCATCCAGCAGCTTCCCAAGCGGTATGACACCGAACTGGAGGAGGGCGCGGTCAACCTGTCGGGCGGCCAGAAACAGCGCATCTCCATCGCCCGCGCCCTGCTGCGCCAGCCGCGCATCATCATCTTCGACGAAGCCACCAGCGCGCTGGATCCCGAAAGCGAGGCGGTGGTGGTGCAGAATCTCAAGCAGATCGCCAAGGGCCGCACCACCATCGTCATCAGCCATCGGCTCGCCACCATCCGTGATGCCGACGCCATCCTGGTGATGGACAATGGCAGCCTGAACGATGTGGGCAACCATGCCCAGCTGATGCAGCGCAATTTCATCTATCACCAGCTCTGGTCGCAGCAGAATCTGGGGGCGGCATGAGCGCGTCGCGCCTCGACCGGGCCGCCAACGACTTCAAGCCCGACGCCGTGGCCATTGCCGAGGCGCCGGTGCCGGTTTCGGCCCATATCGCGTTGTATGCGGTGCTGCTGCTCTTGCTGGGGGTGGTGCTGTGGGCGGTGATCGGCACGGTGGACCGTATCGTGGTGGCGCAGGGCAAGATCACCACCCGCACCCCCATGCTGGTGATGCAGCCTTTCACCACCTCGCGGGTGGTGTC
>CALDFO010000525.1 GCA_937942205.1 uncultured Alphaproteobacteria bacterium | reverse complement strand
AGGACGACCATCAGACGCCCAATGCCGACCTGCTGGCCCGCGCCGAAGCGGGCTGGCGGGTGGCGCAGCGCGACCTGACCCCGGATATGCTGGCCCGGATGCTGATGCGGATTTTCGCCGATCCCTTGGCGCTGGCCCGCCGCGCCGCCGCCGCCCATGCCCTGGCCACGCCGCGCTCTGCCGAGAAACTGGCGGACCTGGTCGAGAGTCTGTGGGGGAAGGCGGCATGATGGCGACCCCGGCGCACAAGAAAGTCACCACCCGCGTCCCGCTGGACATCGGCGCGATCCATTTCATCGGCATCGGCGGCATCGGCATGTCGGGCATCGCCGAGATCATGCACAATCTGGGCTATACGGTGCAGGGCAGCGACGCGGCCGACAACGCCAATGTCAAGCGGCTGCGCGGCATGGGCATCACCGTGCATATCGGCCACAATGCCGCCAATCTCAAAGACGCCCATGCCGTGGTCTATTCCAGCGCGGTCAAGCCCGGCAATGTCGAGTTCGATGCCGCCCGCGCCCTGAGCCTGCCCCTGGTGCGCCGCGCCGAGATGCTGGCCGAGATCATGCGGCTGCGCTCCTGCATCGCCATCGCCGGCACCAACGGCAAGACCACCACCACGACCCTGGTGGCCGCCCTGCTGGATGCGGGGGGCATGGATCCCACGGTGGTCAATGGCGGCATCATCAACGCCTATGGCACCAATGCCCGGCTGGGCGCGGGCGAATGGGTGGTGGTGGAGGCCGATGAAAGCGACGGCACCTTCCTGCGCCTGCCCGCCACCGTGGCGGTGGTGACCAACGAAGACCCCGATCATCTGGATTACTACGGCACCTTCGACAATATGCGCGACGCCTTCCAGCGTTTTGTCGAGAATGTGCCCTTCTACGGCTTCGCGGTGCTGTGCATCGACCATCCCGAAGTGCAGGCGATGGTGGGTCGCATCACCGACCGGCGCATGATCACCTATGGCCTCAGCCCCCAGGCCGACGCCCGCGCCGTGAATGTGCGGTTCGGCGAGGGCGCCTCGCATTTCGACGTCATCTTCACCGACCGCCGCAAGGGCGGCGAGACGCGGCTGGAGGGCCTGTCGCTGCCCATGCCGGGCGAGCACAATGTCCAGAACGCCATGGCCGCCATTGTGGTGGCGCGCGAGCTGGGCGTGCCGGACGCCACCATCGTCAAGGGTCTGGCCGAATTCCGCGGTGTGGGCCGCCGCTTCACCAAGGTGGGTGAGGTGAACGGCGCGGCCATCATCGACGATTACGCCCACAATCCGTTCAAGATCGCCGCCGCCGTGCGCGCCGCGCGCCAGGCCTATGCCGGGCCCATCGTCGCCATCGTGCAGCCGCATCGCTACACCCGCCTGCGCGACACATTCGAGCAGTTCGCCACCTGTCTCAACGATGCCGATGTGGCGATCATCGCGCCGGTCTATGCCGCGGGCGAAGCGCCCATCGAAGGCTTCAACCGCGACACCTATGCCGAGGCGCTGCGCGCCCATGGCCACCGCCATGTCATCACCATCGAGGGCGAGGACGATCTGGCCGCCGCCGTGAAGCCCTATGTCAGGCCCGGCGCGGCCATCATCGGCACCGGCGCGGGCTCCATCACCGGCTGGATGCACGGCCTGCAGAAAAAGCTGGAGGGCCTGTCGTGATGATGACGCGCCCCTGCGATATGCTGCCCCCGGTGCGCGGTTCGCTCACCCGTGACGCGCCGCTGAAGGATCTGGTCTGGTTCCGGGCGGGCGGCGCGGCGGAGGTGCTGTTCCGGCCCGCCGATGCCGAGGATCTGGCCGCCTTCCTGGCCGCGAAACCGGCGGACCTGCGGGTTTCGGTGATCGGGGTGGGCTCCAACCTGCTGGTGCGCGACGGCGGCATTCCCGGCGTGGTGGTGCGGCTGTCGTCGGCCTTCGGAAGGATCAGCACCGACGGCCTGACCGTGCGCGCGGGCGCGGCGGCGCTGGACGGCGCGGTGGCGCGCGCCGCCGCCGATGCGGGGATCGCGGGACTGGAGTTCCTGCGCGGCGTGCCCGGCACCATCGGCGGGGCGCTGAAGATGAATGCGGGCTGCTATGGCCGCGAGATCAAGGATATTTTCGTCCAGGCCACCGCGGTCGACGAAACGGGCAATATCGTCACCCTGTCCGCCGCCGAGATGGATTTTTCCTATCGCAAGGCGCGGGGCGCGCGCGACGGGCTGATTTTCGTGGAAGCGGTGTTCCGGGGCACGCCCGATGACCCCGCCGCCATCCGGGCACGGATGGAGGAACTGTCCGCCAGCCGCGAAGCCGCCCAGCCCATCAAATCCAAGACCGGCGGTAGCACCTTCCAGAATCCGCCCGGCCACAAGGCCTGGCAACTGATCGATGCGGCCGGATGCCGGGGCCTGACGCTGGGCGGGGCCCAGGTCAGCGAGAAGCACGCCAATTTCCTGATCAATACCGGCGAAGCCACCGCCGCCGATCTGGAGGCGCTGGGCGAGGAAGTCCGGCGGCGGGTGCTGGAACAGTCCGGCGTGTCGCTGGAATGGGAAATCAAACGGGTGGGGGTCGCATGACGGCCTACCACCGCATCGCCGTTCTGATGGGCGGCCGCAGCGCCGAGCGCGAGGTTTCCCTGTCCTCGGGCCGGGGCGTGGTGCGGGCGTTGCGCGAGGAAGGCTTTGATGCCTTTGAACTGGACCCCGGCGAGAATCCGGGCCAGCAACTGTTCGAGGCCAAGCCCGATGCGGCGTTCAATGCCCTGCATGGCCGCTTCGGCGAGGACGGCACGGTGCAGGGCCTGCTGGAACTGATGCGGATTCCCTATACCCATTCGGGCGTCCTGTCCTCGGCGCTGGCGATGCACAAGGAACGCACCAAGGATGTCTATCGCGCCGCCGGTCTGCCGGTGGTCAAATCCATTATCGCCGACCGGCGCGCTGCGGCCCGTGAACATCTGATGGCGCCGCCCTATGTGGTCAAGCCGGTCAACGAAGGCTCCAGCGTGGGCATCTTCATCGTCCGCCAGGGCGACAACCGGCCGCCCGCCGCGCTGGCCGCCGAGGAATGGTCGATCTCCAGCGAGATGATGGTGGAGGAATATGTGCCGGGCCGCGAACTGACCGTCGCCGTCATGGGCGGCTCCTCTATCGGAGAAAATGGGGCTCTGGGGGTGACCGAAATCGTCACCGACCTGGAATTCTATGATTACGAGGCCAAATACGCGCCGGGCGGCTCGCGCCATATTTTGCCCGCCCCGGTGCCGGCGGCGGTCGCGCGCGATGCCATGGAGATGGCGGTGCGGGCGCACCGGGCGTTGGGTTGCCGGGGCGTGTCGCGCACCGACTTCCGCTATGACGATACCGCGGCCGCGGCGCGCCTGATCCTGTTGGAAACCAATACCCAGCCCGGCATGACGCCGACCTCTCTGGTGCCCGAACAGGCCGCCCATGTCGGCCTGTCCTACGCCAAGCTGTGCCGCTGGATCGTGGAGGATGCGTCATGCGATCGGTGAAGGTGGACCGCAAGGCGCGCGGCAATGCCCGCGCCAAGTCGGTGCGGCCCTCCACGCGCGGCAAGCGCGAATGGCCCGATGTCCAGCCCGGTTCGTCCCGGCGGGCGCAGGCGCCCGGCCTTCTGGCCCGCCTGGGCGGCGGGCTTGCGGAACGTCTGTCGCTGCGCCGCCCCATCATCCTGCTCTGCGCCGCGCTGACGCTGCTGGTGCTGATCGGGGCGCTGCTGGCCAGCGGCGTGATCGGCCGCAGTGTCCGCGCCGTGAATGACGCGGCGGCGGCCACCCTGTCCCATGCCGGTTTCGGCATTG
>CALDFO010000524.1 GCA_937942205.1 uncultured Alphaproteobacteria bacterium | reverse complement strand
CAGGCTGGCGTCGCCGCCCAGCAGCCGCGCGGGCAGCGCGGCGCCCTGGGTGTGCAGCCGGCCATCGGCGGCCACGGCCAGTTTCGGTCCCTGTCGGCGCGCGGTGACATGCAGGCTGGCG
Organism: uncultured Alphaproteobacteria bacterium; assembly: GCA_937942205.1. Taxonomy (GTDB): domain Bacteria; phylum Pseudomonadota; class Alphaproteobacteria; order Micropepsales; family Micropepsaceae; genus Rhizomicrobium. The sequence goes on along the minus strand of CALDFO010000524.1, from coordinate 4,623 downwards.
CTGCCGCGCATGTCCACCTGTTCCAGCGCCGCGAAAGGCGCCAGGGCGGGCACGGTCAGGTCGGCATTCAATCCGGTTTCGCCGCGCGTCTGCGCGGTTCCTTGCAGGCGCGCCAACGGATGCGTCAGCTGGAAGCGGACCGGCCGTGTCGCCGCCTTGAGATCGGCCTGTGCCTCAAGCCGCAGCGGCGATGCCGCCAGCAGGTGCGGATGCTTGCCCGGGATGACCAAGCCATCCGCCGTGCCGGTGAGCCGAAGGTCGCCCGTTCCGCCGGTCAGGTCCAGCGTGAGGCTTTTCGCGCCGATATCGCCCAGATGGCTGCCGGTCAGGATCAGATGCGCTTGCAGGTCGGGGGCATCGAAGCGGCCGCGAAACCGCACCTGGCCGGATAAGGACTCCCAACGGAGGTCCGGGCTGGGTGTCATGGCGGGCGCGGCGACGGAGAAATCCAGCGCGGCGCTCTCGGTCGCCATCCGTATGGTGCCCTGGCCTTGCGCGCGCAGATCGCCCGCCGACAGATTCAATGAGAGCGTGTTGGCGCGCCGGTCGCCGTCCGCCCGCACGGTCAGGTTCACCGGCCCCAGGCCGGGCAGTCCGCTGAGCCGCCCCAGGATTCCGTCCGCGCCTTCGCGGATGATCGCTTCGCCGCGCGCCACATCATCGGTGATGCGGCCCGTGACGCGATAGCGGTCGGTGGACCCGGTTCGTGTCACCAGCAGGTCGGCGCTGAAATCGGAAAGCGTGGCGTAATCCAGCGCGCCCGCCGCGGCCAGGCGCACCGCATGGCCGATCACCGGCGCGGCGAGTTGGATGTGCGGCAAGGCCAGCCGCGCCACGGTGATGCGCGGGGTTTCCGTGTCCGGTTCGCCGGACGGGACCGGCCGCCGCAGCACGGTGACACGCGCCGCCGACACCGCCCGGACCGAAACGCGGTTGCGGATCAGCGCCAGCGGCGACCAGTGCAGCGCGACCTGCTCGGCGCGCAGCCAGCGTCCCTGTTCGTCGGCGACCTCGACGCGCGCGGCGGTGACATTGCCGATCCAGCCGCCGGACAGCGCCGTCACCCGCACCGATCCGCCCGACAGCGGCGACACCAGCCGCCCGGTCAGCGCCACGCCCGGCGGGGTGAGCAACAGGAACGCCAGCAGCAGCAGCGCGCCGCCCAGCACGGCGGCGATCCCCCGGATGAGATGTTTGCGCCAGCCCATCAGAATGCCTGTCCCAATCCGATATAGAGTTGGAAGTCGGCCGCGCCCGGCAGGCGCACCAGCGGCATGGCCACATCCACCCGCACCGCGCCGATGGCGGTGTAATAGCGCGCACCCACGCCCGCGCCCGCATAGACTTTTCCCGTAAAGGGCGCGCCGGTTCCGGCCTGTCCGGCATCGACAAAGGCGGCGGCGCCCCAGTCCTCGCCGATGCGCTGGCGCAGTTCCACCGTCGCGGCATCCACCGACTTGGCGCCGACCGGCGTATTGTCGGGGAATTGCGGTCCCAACGACTGATAGGCATAGCCGCGCACCGTGGCGCTGCCGCCCGCGTAAAGCCGCTGGTCGGGCGGCAGGCCCAGATTGGAACTGCCCAGAATGCTGGCGGCCAGGGCCCGCAGCGCCAGCACCGAGCGGCCGTCCCCGCCGATATCGAAGTAAGTGGTGGCTGAAGCCTGGGCCACCAGGAAGGTGACGCCGGCGCCGCCAAAGGCATGGGTGGGTGACAGCGACAGCGCGGCGCGCAGCCCGGTGACGGGATCGCTGAGCACATCGCCAAGTCCGGTGCTGTTGTAGGTGACGGTCACGGGCGCGGCCACCAGGTCGTAGAGCCGCGAGACGCCCTGCTGCGCGGTCTGGTCGTGGGTATAGGAAAGCCCCGCGCTTCCGGACCAGAGGGCGGAGAATTTGCGCCGCACGAAGGCCGCCAGGGTTTGCGCGGTCTGGTCATAGGCGTCGAGTTGCTGCTTGACGCCGGAGGCGCTGATCTCCAGCACCTGGTCCTGGCGCAGGAACAAGGGCTGCACATATTGCGCGGTCAGATTGTAGCTGAGACCGGCGCTGGCATTGCCCAGGCCCGCGCCGCCCGCGGTGAGGTTGAGTTGCTCGGCATTGCCGAACAGATTGCGGTGCGACCAGGTGGTGGACAGGCTGATGCCCAGGTCGGTGGAGTAATTGCCCGACAACGCCACGGCATGGCGCGCGCGTTCCTGCACGTCGAAGGTCAGCGGAATGTCGCCGTCTTCCGAAAGCCGGTCGGGGACATGGACGCTGACGCCGGAAAAGACGCCCAGCCCCGCCATCGCGCGGCGGGCCTCCTCGATCCGGCTGGGCCGGTAGCGCTCGCCCGGATGCACGGTGAGGGCGCGGCGGGCAAAGGATTCGTTGACGCGTTCCAAGCCCTTGAAGCTGATGCGGCCCACATTCACCTGCCGCCCGGCGGTGACGGGATAGGTGACGTCGATGGTATGGGCGGTGTCGTCGGCGGTGGCGTCCGGCGCGTCCACCTTGGCCAGGGCATAGCCGTCCTCCTGCAAGGCTGCCTGCAGGTTGGCCTGCGCGTCCAGCACCCTGGCCGCCAGGGCGGGCTCGCCGCCGGCGAGGCCCAGCGCGCCGCGATGGCGTTCCGCCACGGCGTCGCCCCGCAGCGCGATGCGGCCCAGCCGGTAGAGCGGCCCCAGGGTGACGGCGATCTTCACCGGCGCCGCGCGGCCTTCGGGAATATCGTCCAGGGTGGCGGGCAGTTCCGGATCGTCCGGCGTCAGGCCCGCGATGGTGAGCACGACGCTGTTCTGATAATAGCCGAAGCTGTCCAGCGCGGTCTGCAGGCGCGGAATATCGTCACGCGCCCGCATCGCCAGGGCGAAGGGCGGCACGGGACCGGCCTCCGACAGGGTGACGAGCTGGGAACTGGCGCGCAGCGTGGCGGTGATCGCGCCGGAGCCGATGCCGGATATCTCCACGCTGTAATCCAGCGGGTCCGCGGCATATCCAGGGTTTGTCAGAAGGCCGAGGCCGATCGCGGCTGCCAGCGCATGACGGGTACAACTCGGCGACATTGTGCCGAGTGTGCCCATTCCGGTGCCGAAATGAAAGGTCGCGGGGCCGTGCTTTTGTGCGGCGGCCCCGCCGGAAACACCTTTGAAAGTCGTGCGTTACCAGTCCACCACCGAACCGTCATCGGCGTCGAACTGCGGCAGGTAGGGCCGGGGTTCGCCCACCTGGGCCATCAGCTTGTTCTCGTCGATGGTGATGCCCAGGCCCGGATCGGTCAGCAGCGGGCGATAGCCGTCCACGATGGGCGGCAGCGGCTTGGCCAGCAGGGCGGAATATTCGTTGTCGCCGCGCTCCTGAATCAGGAAGTTCGGAATCGACGCCGCGATCTGCAGGCTGGCCGCCAGCGAGCAGGGGCCTTGCGGATTGTGGGGCGCGATGGGCGCGTAATAGGCCTCGGCCATCCCTGCGATGATCTTCAGTTCGGTGATGCCGCCCGCATAACAGACGTCGGGCTGCAGGATCATCGCCGCCTTCTTCTCCAGGATTTCCTTGAAGCCCCATTTGGTGAAGATGCGCTCGCCGGTGGCCAGCGGCACGCGGGTCTTGGCGGCCAGTTCGGCCATCACATCGACATTCAGCGCCTGCACCACTTCTTCATAGAACCAGGGGTTATACGGCTCCAGCGCCGCCATCAGGCGGAGGGCGGTGGTGGGCTGCACCGCGCCGTGGAATTCCACGCCGATATCCACGCCCGGCCCCATCTTCTTGCGCAGGGCGGCGAAGCCCTCGACCGCCTCGGAGACGAACTTGTCGCCTTCATTGTATTTGGTGGGTTTGCGGCCCGCGAGATTTTGCAGCTGCACCTTCATGGCGCTGACGCCGCTCTTGGCGTCGGGCCGGCCATAGACGCGGCAGCGGTCGCGGGTGGGGCCGCCCATCAACCTGTGGACGGGCAGGTTGTAGACCTTGCCGGTGATGTCCCACAGCGCCTGGTCGATGCCCGAGGAGATCGCCGTCTTGACCGGGCCGCCGCGATAGAAGGCGCCGCGATGGATCGCCTGCCAGTGATGCACCACGCGGGTCGGATCCTGGCCGATCAGGTAATGGCCCACTTCCAGCGCCCCGGCGGCGCAGGCCTTGGCGTCGTCCTTCAGCATCTCGCCCCAGCCGGTGATTCCGGCATCGGTGGAAATCTTCACGAAGACCCAGGAATTTTTCAGCACAAAGCTTTCGATCTTGGTGACGCGGATCTTCTCGCGCGCGCCCAGCGCGGCGGACTGGCCGCGGGCGGGCAGGGTGCCGCCCAGGCCGAACAGAGCGGCCGGTCCCAGCAGGCTGGCAAGCGTGTTGCGGCGGGTGATCATGGACATTCCCCTTTTTTGCTTTGTTGTCGTTTTCGCGAGGCTAGCCATCGCCTTGCCTCACTGTCCAGCCCATCGGATGGCGTGAGCGGCAAAGGGCTTCGTCCCGCATCTCAGTCCGCGACGGGCTTGGCTATTCGCATGGTGACACCAGTCATCCGCCGGTGCCGATTCGTCTGGACAGTGGATCGGCAGGGCCCAAAACCCCGCCCACACTCTATATACGGCGGCATGACTGTTGGACGGGCTGAGGGCCTCTCCCGGACGGGTACCGTCAT
>CALDFO010000523.1 GCA_937942205.1 uncultured Alphaproteobacteria bacterium | reverse complement strand
CGGCACCACGATCACCGGCCGCCCGCGCAGATGCGGGTTTTCCTGCTGCTCGACGCTGGCGAAATAGCTGTTCAGATCCAGGAACAGCCAGCGCAGCCGGGCTTCGTCCCCGCCAAGGTCATCCAAGGGCCGTCCCCGTCCTGTCCACCATGGAACATAACGGGAACGATTTTTGGTATCAACCTAGATGTCGGCGTAGCAGCTGGCTTCCTGTTCCGCGCCGGGTGCGGTCAGGGCGCCATAGCGGGCCGGGCCGACGAGCTGGGCATATTTCCAGATCGCGCCGGAGCGGTAATCGGTCTGGCGCGGTTTCCAGCTCTTGGCGCGCTCCGCGAATTCCGCCTCGGATACATTCACCGAGATCTCGCCGGTGGTGGCGTCCAGAGTGATGATGTCGCCATCGCGGACATGGGCGATGGGGCCGCCGGTGGCGGCTTCCGGGCCCACATGGCCGATGCAGAAACCGCGCGTCGCGCCCGAGAAGCGGCCATCGGTGATCAACGCCACCTTGTCGCCCATGCCCTGTCCATAGAGCGCGGCGGTGGTGGACAGCATCTCGCGCATGCCGGGGCCGCCCTTGGGCCCTTCATAGCGGATGACCAGAACCTCGCCTTCCTTGTACTGGCGCTTGTCCACGCATTCGAAGCAGGCTTCCTCATTGTCGAAGACGCGCGCGGGGCCGACGAAGCGCAGCTCCTTGAGGCCCGCGATCTTCACGATGGCGCCATCGGGCGCGAGATTGCCCCTGAGCGACACCACCCCGCCGGTGGACGAGATGGGATTGCTGGTGGGACGGATCACGTCCTGGTGCTGGTTGAATTTCACCTTGGCGAGGTTCTCGGCCATCGTCCGGCCGGTGACGGTCATCGCATCGCCGTGCAGATAGCCGCCATCCAGCAGCGCCTTCATCACCAGCGGAATGCCGCCCGCCTCGAACAGATCCTTGGCGACATATTTGCCGCCCGGCTTCAGGTCGCCGATATAGGGTGTCTTGCGGAAGATCTCGCCGACATCGAACAGGTCG
>CALDFO010000522.1 GCA_937942205.1 uncultured Alphaproteobacteria bacterium | reverse complement strand
AGGGAAAGGGATGGGCCGGGTCGATCGCCAGCGGCGTCAGCACCGGGAATATCTGCCCGGCGAACTGCCCGTCGAGATATTCGCGGTCAGGTGGCGCGATCTCCTCGCCCGTCACCACGCTGATGCCTTCCTTGCGGAGTTCGGCGTGAAGCTGGGTCCAGATGCCCTGCTGGTCGGCGATCAGGGCGCGGGCTGTCCTGTCCACCTGGGCCAGCTGCTGGGCCGGCGACAGGCCGTCAGCGGAAGGCGTCGCCACACCCGCGCGCACCATGCCCATCAGGCCGGCGACGCGCACCATGTAGAACTCGTCCAGGTTGGAAGCCGAGATGGAGAGAAAGCGTACCCGCTCGAACAAGGGATGGCGGCGGTTGAGCGCCTCCTCGATCACGCGGCGATTGAAGGCCAGCCAGCTCAGCTCGCGGTTGATGAAACGCTCCGGCGAGGCCGGGTCGAACGACACCGTGTCCTGATGCTTGAGGGCGACGACATCCTCGGTCCGCAGCGCCTCAGCAACGTCTTGGGCAGCGTCCTGGACGACGCCTTGGGCGGCGTCCTGGCGGGCGTTTGGGGGAGCGGGGGGAACCGGGGCGGTCTGGCTGGACGCGGGCATGGCCCCAGCCTAAGCGCCCAATCGTGAACTTGTCATGACATAAAGGGCGGGGCGCCCTGGGTTTCGGCCAGCAAATCCTTGATAAGGCTCAGATTTATGGGGCTTTTGCGGATCAGGGCCAAGGCGTCGGCCCGGGCCACGAAATCACGGATGGCGGCGGGGGAGCGTTCCAGCCGCCCGATCATGTGGGCAATCACCGCATCGGGCACGATCAGTTGCCGGTCGTCGAACAGCTTGGCCGCCAGCGCCGCCAGCAGGGCGTCATCGGGCATCCAGAGCGGAAAGCCCAACAGGGCGCGGGTACGCGAAACCAGATCGGGCAGGACAAAGGGCCATTCGGCGGGCGGCGCCTGCGCCGTCAGCAGCAGCGGCGCCCCCCGCTCCAGCAGCGCGAACAGCGGCGCTTCCGGGGTGCCGGGGCCCACATCCTCCACCACCAGCGCGCCGTCGGGAATATTCGCATCCAGCCCTGCCGCCGGAAGGATGACGGCGCCCGCGCGCTCCGCCCAGACCGCCGCCAGGTGCGACTTGCCCGAGGCCGCCGGGCCATACAGCGCAGCGGCGGGGGCGGGCCAGTGGGGGAAAGAATCGAGAAAGGCGACGGCGCGCTCGTTGGACGGCGCGACGATGAAATCGGCGCGGCCCTGGGCGCTTCGGGTCTCCAATGGCAGGACAAGCTGCGTCATGACGGCGACCGATTACCCCAAACAGAGCTGCGCAGGAACAGTCCGGCATAGGCCAGACCGGATGCGACGGTCAGAAGACCGGTGACGGCGGCCGCCACGTCCATCAGCCACGGCGCGGCGATTCCGAAGGCCAGCAGGGCCAGCACCAGAAGGATGTAGCCGATCTGCGCGGCGGTGGAGAGCTTGCCCGCCATCAGGGCGCGCGGCTGGAAGGAAAGCCCGGCGGCCTTCACCACCAGCCAGCCCCCGGCGATGGCGGCGTCGCGCGCCACCACCAGGCCCAGCAGCCAGGCCGGAGTCGCGCCCACCGCGAACAGCGCCGTGAAGCAGAGCAGCATCAGCAGCTTGTCCGCCGCCGAATCCAGCCAGGCGCCGAGCGCGGAGGTGAAACCGTATGTCCGCGCCAGCCAGCCGTCGGCCGCGTCACTGACGCCACAGGCGGCGAAGACCAGCAGAGCGGCGGTGTCGTGGCCGCCCCAGATCAGCCAGGCGGCGAAAGGCGCGGCCAGCAATCGCAGCGCCGAAAGCAGGTTCGGCGCGTGCCGGAAAGCGCCCGGCGTCACCGCCCCGCCAAAGCGAGCGTCCACTGCCCGCCGCGCTGGGTCAGGATCACGCCCGCGCCCGCCAGTTGCTCGCGCAGCTGATCCGCCCCGCCGACATAGGCGATGGCCAGCCGCGCATAGCCCAGATGCATGGCGGTGACCTGGACCGACTGCACCGTGTTCAACGCCCCGACCTGGGCCTGCAATCCGCCGAACTGGGCCAGTGAGGTGATCCGCACATCGGCCACCAGGCGGCCGCGCTGGCTGTAATCCACCACGCTGCGGGTCTTCCACAAATCCTCGACGGCGCGCACCGCCGCCTGCGCCGCCACCGGATAGACCGCGCCCATCGTGCCCTGCACCGGCACTTCCAGGCTGGTGCGGGCGGGCGCGCCCCCGGCGGCGACGCGCCGGATGTTCACCATCATGCGGCCGTTGGAATAGGCCGCCTGAACCAGCGCCACTTCGGCCACGCCGTTGCGGGCGGCCACGGCGGACAGTTCGTTCCA
>CALDFO010000521.1 GCA_937942205.1 uncultured Alphaproteobacteria bacterium | reverse complement strand
GGTTTCAACGAGCGAGGCATGTGCGAGGGCGAGAGCCCGAGCAGCCGAGCGGAAGTTGAAGCCGGAGGGGGTCATTAAAGAAAGTTGGATTCCCGCTTTCGCGGGAATGACAAAAATCTTCAAGCCTCCACCGCGCCGAAGCGGCCGCTTTGGAAGTCGGCGAACGCCTGGCGGATGTCCGCCGCGCTGGTCATCACGAACGGCCCATGCCCCACCACCGGCTCGCCCAGCGGCTGCCCGGTCATCACCAGCAGCATCGCATCGCCGTCGGCCTTGAGCGTGACCCGCGAACCCTCGCGGGTGAAACGGATGATCTCCGCCTCGCCCGCGCCGTCGCCGGTGTCCGTCACCGTGACATGGCCCGACAGCACCGCGACCATCGCGGTATGGCCTTCAGGCAGATCCAGCGTCACGGTGGCGTCGCGGTCCAGCCGCACATCCCACAGATTGATCGGGCTGAAAGTGCGCGCCGGGCCGCGCACGCCGTCCATCTCGCCCGCGATGATCCGCGCCCGGCCCGCGCCGTTCGCCAGTTCCACCACGGGAATCTCGGCGCTGGTGAGGCCCTGATAGCCCGCCTTGGCCATCTTGTCCTTTTGCGGCAGGTTGACCCAGAGCTGCACCATGCGGAACGGCCCGCCGGTCTTGGTATAGGCCGGGGAGTGGAACTCCTCATGGATGATGCCGCCCGCCGCCGTCATCCACTGCACGTCGCCGGGCCGGATGGTGCCGCCCCCGCCGGTGGAGTCGCGGTGGGCCACCTCGCCCTCATAGGCGATGGTGACGGTCTCGAAACCGCGATGGGGATGCTGGCCGACGCCGCGCGGCGCCAGGGCGGGCGGGAAATTGTACGGCCCGGCATAATCGAACAGCAGGAAGGGGCTGTTCTCCTGCGCTTCGCGGTCATAGGCGAAAATCGAGCGGACGGGAAAGCCGTCGCCCACCCAATGGCCGCCCTGGCTGCGCAAAATCCGGTCGATCTTTTTCATGTCATCCTCCCGGCGCGCATCGGCGCCGTCTTGCTGCGGGCGATATGTCGGGATGCTAGTATCCCGGCGCAAGTACGGTCCTTGAGGATACCGCTGATGCCGAAAGCCGCCCCCAAAGCCGTGTCCTGTCCCACCGAGACCACCCTGGACCTGATCGCCGGGCGCTGGAAGGTGCTGGCGATCTATTGGCTGCTGAAAGGCACCCGGCGCTTCAACCAGTTGCAGCGCGAACTCGAAGGCATCACCCACCGCACCTTGTCCAAGACGCTGAAGGACATGGAGGCCGACGGGCTGGTGACGCGCCACGACTTCGGCGAGGTGCCGCCACGGGTGGAATACAGCCTGACGGCGCGGGGCCGCTCGCTGGAGCCGGTGCTGCTGGCGATGGATGCCTGGGCGATGAAGGATGGCGCGCGGAGATAGAATGACATGGCCTGAGACGGGATGGCCCGGCCATCCTTCGACAGGCTCAGGATGAGGCCGGGCCGTGGCGGCGTGTTGCCTGATACCAGCGCAGGCCATCCTCCCCCTTCGCGTGCGTTAGCACGCTCAAAGGGGGAGGTGGTTTCAGCGTGCGACGGGAGCGAAGCGACCGAGCGGAAGCTGAAACCGGAGGGGGTCAGTAAAGAAAGGAAGTTGGATTCCCGCTTTCGCGGGAATGACAAGTTTGGGATTTTGAAATGCGGCACAGGCCCGCCTCCCCCTTATGCGCGCAGCGCATCCAAGGGGGAGGTGGTTTCAGCGAGCGAAGCGGCGGTACGCCGCGAGCGGAAGCTGAAACCGGAGGGGGTCAGTAAGGAAAGGAAGTTGGATTCCCGCTT
>CALDFO010000520.1 GCA_937942205.1 uncultured Alphaproteobacteria bacterium | reverse complement strand
CGGCACCGGCAGGGCCGTGTCCATCGCCGAGGCGAAGGGATGGATCAGGCCCGGCCATTGCGGATCGAACATCCACAGCGCCGTGGCGCAGGCCCGGCAGAAATGGCGCTGTCCCCGGCTGGTTTCGCAGCGGCCGTCCGCAGCGGCGATGCGGGCGCGATAGACGCCGATGGATTTTCTGCCCCGCACCGCCAGCGTGGGAGCGATGCCCATGATGTTGATGGCAAATCCGCCGCCGCCCGCCGTCTTGCGGCAGATGGAGCAATAGCAAAGCTGATAGGGATAGGGGCTGTGACTTCGCAGCGAGAACCACACCGCGCCGCACCGGCAGGATCCTTTCAGCAGCCTGGGCATGTCAGCCGTCTGGGCATGGGCACCTCGTCCCTTCCCAAACGCATCCGGGCCCACAGGTTTCCCCGGAAAGTCCCGATCCCCCAAGGCCCGATTCCAGAGGATCAGGACGGCTTTTGCCCAAGGGCGGCTGTGGCGCTATAAGGCCCGCGCAACATGGGGTTTTCGATGGCATTTGAAGACGAACTGCGCCGCACCCGCATCGTGCCGGTGATCGTGATCCAGGATGCGGCCCATGCCGTGCCGCTGGCCCGGGCGCTGGTCGAAGGCGGGCTGAACATCCTGGAAATCACCCTGCGGACGCAAGCCGGGTTGGAGGCCATCAAGGCCATCGCGCGCGATGTGCCGGGCGCCATCGTGGGCGCGGGCACCGTCATCAATGCCGGGCAGTTCGCCGCCGCCGCCGCCGCCGGGTCGCGCTTTGTGGTCAGCCCCGGCCTGACCGCCGAGGTGGCCCAGGCCGCCCGCGACCATGCCGTGCCGCTGCTGCCGGGCGTGGCCACCGGATCGGAGATCATGCAGGGTCTGGCGCTGGGCCTTTCGACCTTCAAATTCTTTCCCGCCGAAACCAGCGGCGGCGCGCCCGCCATCAAGGCGCTGGGCGGCCCCTTCCCGCAGGTGCGCTTCTGCCCCACCGGCGGCGTCTCGGCGAAGAATCTCGCCGGCTACCTGTCGCTGCCCAATGTGATCTGCGCCGGCGGTTCCTGGATGGTGCCGTCCGACCTGGGCGCGGCGGGCGCCTTCGCCCAGGCCGCCGCGCTGGCGCGCGAAGCCAGCGGCCTGGCCCGGAGTATCGCATGAGCGACAAGCCCATCAGCGCCATCTGCATCGGCGAATGCATGGTCGAACTGCGCCCGGTCGCGGACGGTCACCTGAAGCGCGGTTTCGCGGGCGACGCCTACAACACCGCCGTCTATCTCAAGCGCAGCGCGCCCGAGATCGACGTCGCCTTCCTCACCGCCACCGGCGATGAAAGCCTCAGCGACGCGATGGTCGAGACCTGGCGCGCGGCGGGCATCAGCGACCGGCTGGTGTTCCGCATTCCCGGCGAGCGCCCGGCGCTTTATCTGATCGAGACCAACGCCAGGGGCGACCGCAAATTCCATTACTGGCGCAGCGAGACGCCCGCCAAGGAATGGCTGCGCCTGCTGATGGCGCGCGGCGGCGCCCAGGTGCTGGACCAGGCCAACCTGGTCTATGTCTCCGGCATCTCGCTGGCGATCCTGTCCCATGCCGACCGGCTGGCGGCGGTGCAGCTCTTGGGATCGCTGAAGACCAAAGTGGCCTTCGACCCCAATATCCGCCCCGCGCTGTGGAAATCCATGGACGAGGCCCGGCATGTCTTCGAGGCGATGGTGAAGATCGCCGCCATCGTCCTGCCCAGCCGCCAGGACTATCAGCTGATGTACGGCATGGACGATCCCCAGGCCCAGATCGAGTTCACCGCCATGCTGACCAAGGGCGAAATCGCGCTGACCTGCGACGAGGACGGCGTGCGCCTGCGGATGGGCGAAACCGTGGTGCCGCTGCCGACCCAGGCGGTGACCGTGGTGGATACCTCCGGCGCGGGCGATTCCTTCAACGGCGCCTATCTGGCGGCCCGGCTGCGGGGCCAGTCGCCGCTGGACGCCGCCAAGGCGGGCCTGGCGATGGCGGCCAGGGTCGTAGCCCAGCCCGGCGCCATCATTCCGGCGTGATATTGTACTGTTTTTAACAAGAAAACAGTATTTTAGGGCGATTTCGGATTTGGCGTTGAGAACCGGTCGCAATAGCACGGTTCTTTAAAGGCAAAACCCAGAAAGCACTTGCGCTATTCCCGTGCACGCCGATAATCCACCTAACCAACGGAAATCCCTGCGGATTTTTGTATTTCCCGGAGGAAGAATACAATGCGTATCAACCCCAACAAGTGCGTCGCCTGCGGCAACTGCACCTATGTCTGCCCGATGGGTGCGATCTACATCGATCCGCAGCTGCAGCGCGCCACCATCAACCGCGACGAATGCGTGGAATGCTATGCCTGCTACAACGGGCTTTCCAAGGAAGTGCTGCCGCCGCGGACGGTGCGTTTCGTGCGCCGCACCCTGGCCAACTTCCGCGTCCGCTTCGAGCCGGAGCCGGATGTGTGCCCCACCTCCGCCTTCGAGCCGGATCAGCTGGAATGGCCGCGCGTCGTGCGCCGGGCCTTCTCCGACCCGCGCGTGCCGCATGAATCCACCGGCGTGTCGGGCCGCGGCACCGAGGAGGTCAAGACCAACGATGTCACCAACCGCGTCGGCATCGGCGAAGTGGGCTTCACCATCGAGCTGGGCCGCCCCGGCATCGGCGCCCGTTTCCGCGATTTCCAGGAAATGAGCCGCGCCCTGGCCAAGGCGGGCGTCTCGTTCGAGAAGAACAACCCGATCTCGACCCTGATGACCGATACCAGCACCGGCGACATCCGCCCCGACATCCTGAACGAAAAGGTGATGAGCGCCATCATCGAGATCAAGGTCCCGATCGAGCGCACCGAGGAGATCATCCGCATCATCTGGGACGTCGAAAAGCGTATCCCCACCCAGATCGTGCTCGGCGTCGGCGTCCGCTGCGACGAGGACGGCGAGGAAAAGCTGGTCCTGCCGATCCTGGAAAAGCTGGGCTACAACCCGCAGCGCGCCAAGACCAATATCGGCCTGGGCCGCAAGGTTATCCGTGATTTGACGAACGCCGCCCCGGTCGCGGCGCCCAAGGAAATGGTGAACGCATGACCAATACCCTGCACCGCTACGGCAAGTCCGACAGCTTCGTCGACGACTACATCGTCTTTTCGCTGCCCGCTAAGAGCAAGGCCGCCGGCCAGACCGGCGACGCGCTGGCCGCGCAAAAGCGCTTCATGGCGATCGCCGCCGAGTTCAAGCCCGCCAGCCTGGGCGACGCCCTGCATGGCGGCTCGCTCCGTCCCACCCGCAGCCGCTCGATCTTCGGCCACTGGGGCAAGCGCAACAAGCCGAACTTCAAGCGCGTGCTGGAAGGCATGAGCAAGGCGGGCACCATGGCTGCGGTGTTCGACAACCGCGCCGCCGCCGAAGGCTTCGTCAAGCGCATCGCGGAGGAGAATCTGGGCCTGTCGGTGAACATCTCCTCGTCCATCGTCAACGCCAAGAACGCCTGCGACCATGCCGGCATCAAGCGCCACTCGATCGCCTATTCGCTGGGCTTCGAGGATGTGGGCGACAACACGCCGGGCAAGCAGGCCATCATGCTGTCCACCATGTGCGGCCACGGCATGTTGTCCATCAACTTCGCCCAGAAGATGATGAGCTTCGTGCGCGAGAACCGCCGCACCCCCAAGGAGGCGGCGGAAGCCATGGCCCGCTTCTGCTCCTGCGGCATCTTCAACACCACGCGCGCCAAGCGCATCCTGGAAGATGTGCGGATCGGCGTGAAGTAAGCCGCGCCTTACGAACCGATACGGAAAAGCGCGCCGGAAACGGCGCGCTTTTTCATTTCAGGGGCAGGTCGGCGTCCCGCGCCTGCGCCACCAGGCGGGCGGCATCCTCGGCCAGCAGAGTGCGCCGCGCCACCAGATCGTCCGCCGCCGCCTTGACCCGCGCCACATAGGCGGCGCGGCTGGGATAGCGCTCCTCCAGCGAGAGGCGCGGATCGCCCTTCGCCAGACGCTCGGCCCGGGTCGCCGCGAAGGGGATATAGCCGCCGGTATTGCCGCAATAGCGGCCTGCCTGGAAACCGGCGGCATAGACGTTCCAGCCCACATAACTGCCCAGCGGCGCCTGGAGCAGCGGCGAGCGGATACCGGCGGTCTCATTGCCGTCGGCATCGGCGCGCGGCATCAGTTGCGGGATGGTCCGCACGATGCGCGGCGGCGCGAGGCCCATTGCGCCGCTGCCGTCGGCGTAATGGAAACCGGGACCGAAATCATACTGATAGAGCGGGCTGTAGGCGGGCGGCGGCACACCCGGAATCTTCGGAAAGGCCGCCGCATAGGCGTCCGGCGTCACCAGATCGCCGCCCGCAAGAGTGGGATAGAGGCTGGCGGGCGGTTCCACCCCGTCCGTCACCCAGTCCAGCAGGCCCTTGAACAGCGCCCGATGGGTGTCGGGGGTGGGATTGGGATTGGCCGCCAGCACACAGGCGGCCGCGGGCTTTCCCGCCAGTGCGAAGCCGCCCGCGCCGCCATTGTGATGCACGCCCGCATTGTAATAGCGCCGCACATTGGCGGGCAGCGGAATATCGGCCTTCAGATCGGTGCCGACGAAATTGACGCTGGCGCGCAGATTCCAGAATTCCGCCGAACCTAATATCTCCACCACCTTGGGGCAATTGCCCGCCACGCCGCAGCGGTCCAGCAGGCTGTGACGTCCGGTGCCGCGCACCGTATCGTCATAGGCGCTCCACCAGTTGGTGCCGTCATTGCCCGCCTCATACAGGCCGACCAGCCCACCCGGCGCGGCGAAGCGATAGCTCATGGAATTCATCCGCATCGCCACGATGGGATTGATGCCGTCGAACACCGGCAGGCCGTTCTCGCCGGTGTTGAAACCCAGATTGACGAAGGCGCGCAGGAAATTTCCTGATTGCGAGACCCCGCGTCCCACCGCCCAGCGCATCCGGCCCGCCAGCGGATTGGCGTCGCCGTTCACCGTCCATTCGCCATAGCGCAGGAAGCTGATCAGATCGCGGGTGGCGGCGAAACCGACCCCCAGCACCTTGGGGTTCTTGGCGGTGAAGGCCAGGGTATAGGCCAGCTTCGGATCAAAGCCGCCCTTGACGCACAGCTTGGTCAGATCCGGTTTGCCGGGAAAGGGCGCGGCATCGCAGTCGGCAAAGGCCCAGTCGGTGCGCGGCACCGCGACCTGATCCCGCGGCCGGTCGTCGGAGACGGCGGTGAACAGCCGCGCACCTTCGGCAGTGGCCGGTTCGTAGGCGCGTCCGCCCTGCCGCCCCTGCGGCCCGCCCTTGACCGGCAGCGTGGTGGTGCCGGCGGGCATGTCCGTGAAGCGCACGCTCATCGGCCCGCTGACCGGCGCGACCGGCGCAGAAAGAGTCTGTTTGCCGGACTCCTCCTCCAGATCGCCCTGCCAGCCGCTGACCAGGCTGACATGGCGGTCGCCGATGGCGATGGCCTGGCCATTGCCGCGATTGGGCACGTCATAGATCAACATGCCGGAGGCCCGGCCGATATCCACCGGCTTGGCGATGGCGAAGGTGGCGGAATATTCCACCCGGCCCTGGGCGTTGCGCGTTGCCAGGGCGATATCGTTGACCTGGGCGTTGCGGGGGCTGGCGGGATCCAGCGCGCCGGAAAAGCGGCCCTCCAGCAGCTCATAGCCGCCGGGCATCGGCGTCTTCTTCTCGATGGTGAAGCGGGTGACTTCCGCCCAGGCCGGACTCGTCACCGCGGCGGCGCAAAGACACGCCAGCAGTCCCATCGTGCGTTTCATTGCCCGCCCTCTTTGTTTTGGCGCGAGCATAGCGGCATCAGCCCAGGCTGGCGAATTCCGCCTCGGTCAATGTCACCTGTGCGGCAGCGACATTCTCCTCCAGATGCGCCACTTTCGAGGTGCCGGGAATGGGCAACATGGTAGGGCTGCGCCGCAGCAGCCAGGCCAGCGCGATCGAACCGGGCCGCACGCCCTTGGCCTTGGCCAACCGTCCCAGCGGCCCATCCGGTTCGGCCAGGCTGCCGTCGCCGCCCAAGGGATAATAGGGAATGAAGCCGATGCCGTTGCGGGCGCAATGATCCACCACATCGTCGCTGCCGCGATCCAGCAGGTTGTAGCTGTTCTGCACCGTGGCGACGGGGAAGACCTTGGCGGCCGCCTGGATCTCGGCCACCGAGACTTCCGACAGACCGGCCATGCCGATCACGCCTTCATCCAGAAGCTGTCGGACCGCGGCGAACTGCTCGTCCCGGGGCACACGCGAATCGATGCGATGCAGTTGCCACAGCGCGATCCGGTCCACCCCCAGCCGGTCGCGGCTTTTATGAGCCTGGGCGATCAGATACTCGGGACGGCACTGGACTCGCCACATATGCGGCCCGCTTCGGGTGAAGCCCGCCTTGGTGGCGACCAGCAACCCGTCATAGGGGTGCAGCGCCTCGCGGATCAGCGCCTCCGACACATCCGGGCCATAGGAATCGGCGGTATCGATGAAATTCACGCCCAATTCGGGAAGCCGCCGCAGCACGCGCAGGGCCTCGGCCCGGTCGCGGGGCGGGCCCCAGACGCCGTCGCCGGTGATCTGCATGGCGCCGAAGCCCAGCCGGTGAACCGTGATCTTGCCGCCGACCTTGAAACTGCCTGATGCAGCAGCAGAGGGCGCGGTCGCAGATGGAGACGCCATCGAATCCTCCTAAAAAGCCTGGCCGCGCGAGCCGCGCAGAAGCTGGCGGATCGACCAGGTGCGCGGGGTATGGCCGCTGATTTCCACGCCGTCCCGCGCCGTGAAACGCAGATTCCAGTATGTCGCCAGCAGCGAGATGACGGCAACCGTGAAGAAAGCCACGGTGAAATCGGGAAACTGCGGCCCGGCATGGCCGCGCACCGACATGGCGGCCTGCAGCGCCGCCGCCCCGGCGCAGATGCCCACCGACAGCATCAGCTGCTGGAAGGTGGTGTAGAAGCTGGTGGCGCTGCCCATGCGTTTCTGCGCGATCTCGTCATAGGCGATGGTGTTGTAGCCGGTGAACTGGAGCGACATGAAAAGCCCGCTCACCACCATCACCAGGAACATGACCGGCATGGGCCAGCCGGGCCGGAACAATCCGCACAGGGCATAACCGCCCGCCGCGAAGAAGCCGTTGACCATCAGCACGTCGCGAAAGCCGAAGCGGCGCAGCAGCAGCGGCGCGATGGGCTTGGCCGCGATGGCGCCCAGCGCCGTGGCCAGGGTCATCAGGCCCGATTGCAGCGCCGACAGGCCGAAGCCGAGCTGCATCATCAGGGGCAACAGGTAGGGGTGGGCGCCCTGGCAGATGCGGGTGATGGACCCGGCGATCATCGAGGTGCCGAAGGTGTGAATCCGCATCAGGCTGATGTCCAGGATGGGATTGGCGGCGCGCCGGGCATGGAAGATATAGGCGATGCCGGACAAGGCTCCCGTGACCAGAAGCCCCAGCGCCAGGGGAAGCTGGCCTTCATGGCTGGTCAGCTCGAAGCCGAACAGCAACAGGCCCAGCGCCGAGCTGGAGAGCACCATGCCGGTCCAGTCGAAACCCTCATGGCTGTCCTCGCGGGTGTTGGCGATGAAGATGCTGACCAGGATCACGCCCAGGATGCCGATGGGCACGTTGATGTAGAAGATCCAGCGCCAGTTCAGATAGGTGACGATGAAACCGCCGACCGGCGGCCCGATGATGGGGCCGACAATGGCGGGGATCAGCACCCAGCTGGTCGCCTGGATCAGGTCGCGCTTTTCCACGCTGCGCATCAGCACCAGCCGCCCCACCGGCAGCATCAGGGCGCCGCCGATACCCTGGAAGAAGCGCGCCGCCACCAGCAGCGGCACGTTGGGCGCCAGGGCGCAGAGGATCGAGCCCAGGGTGAACAGGATGATGGCGCCCCGGAACACGGTGCGGGCGCCGAAGCGGTCGGCGATGCGCCCGGACACCGGAATGAAGATCGCCAGGCTGATCAGATAGGAGGTCAGGGCGATGGACAGACTGGGGGCCGAGACGCCCAGCTCATGCGCCATCACCGGCAGCGCCGTGGCCAGCACCGTGCCGTCCAGCGTCTCCATGAACATGGCCGCGCCCACGATCAATGCGATGGTGCGGAAGTGGGGGCGTGGGACGCCGGACTCGGACATTTGCGGGTTGTTGCGGTTCGGGCATCCGGTTTAGGCCCGTGACCGGGGTGGCGCAAGGCCCGGCCCGGCGGGCCGGGAGAGGCACCCAGGACTGATGGATTGGCCTGTCCCGTTCCACATGCGGTCCGCTATAACCCGGCCATGACCCTTCAGGCCCAGTTCGAGCGCGCCGTCGGATACCATCAGCGCGGCCTGCTGGCCGAGGCCGAGCATCTGTACCGCGAAATCCTGCGGGCCACGCCCCACGCCTTCGAGCCGCGCCATATGCTGGGCGTCTTGCGGGCGCAGCAAGGGCGCCATGACGAAGCCCTGGCCCTGATCGGCGCGGCGCTCCAGACGCGGCCCGGCGACGTCCAGGCCCTGACCAATTATGGCAATGTCCTGGCGGCGATGGGCCGCTTCGGCGAAGCGCTGGAACAGCATGACCGCGCCCTGGCGGCGCAGCCCGCCCATGCCGACGCCCTGAACAATCGCGGCAATGCCCTGCGCGGACTGGGCCGGACGTCCGAGGCGCTGGAGAGTTATGCGCGCGCGCTGGTTGCGCAGCCCGATCACCTGGAGGCGCTGAACAATCGCGGCAATACCCTGCGCGATCTGGGGCGTTTTGCCGAGGCGCTGGACAGCCTGGACCGGGTGGTGACGCTGGCCCCGCATCATGCCGAAGCCCTGTACAATCGCGGCAATGCGCTACAGGCCCTGTCGCGCCATGCGGAGGCGCTGGACAGCTATGACCGCGCCCTGGCGCTGATGCCCTCTGGGGGAGAGGGCCATGTGGGGGTGCTGAACAATCGCGGCCAGTGCCTGCAGGCGCTGCGCCGCTTCGACGCCGCGCAGGACAGTTTCGACCGCGCCATCGCGGCCGCGCCCGATGCCGCCGAGGCTCCTGTCGGCAAAAGCCTGTGCCTGCTGCTGACGGGCCGGCTGGAAGAGGGTTTCCGGCTGTATGAGGAACGCAAGCGGATGGGCGTGGAGGCGCGCGACTATCCGCGGCCCCTCTGGTCGGGCGCGGAAAGCCTGCGCGGCAAGACGCTGTTCCTCTATATCGAGCAGGGCCTGGGCGACACCATCCAGTTCTACCGTTATGCGGCGCTGGCGCAGGAAAGCGGGGCGCGGGTGATTCTGGCGGCGCAGGATCTGCTGCATCCCCTGCTGCGTTCCGCCCTGCCCGCGGTGGAGTTGATCGGTTATGGCGAGACGCCGGCGCAATTCGATTATCATGCTCCGCTGATGAGCCTGCCGCTGGCTTTCGGCACCAGCCTGACGACGATTCCGGCGGCCATTCCCTATCTGCGGGCCGAGCCGGAGCGCATCGCACGCTGGCGGGCGCATATCGGAGACGGCGGCTTCCGCATCGGCGTCGGCTGGGAAGGCAACCGCCAGGCGGTAGGCGGGGCGGGCCGCGCTTTTCCCCTCGCCGCCCTGGCCCCAATCGCCCGGCTGCCCGGCGTCCGTCTGATCAGCCTGCAAAAAGGCGTGACGGCGGACGCCATGGACCTGCCGCCCGGCATGACGGTCGAAAGCCTGGGACCGGATTTCGACACCAGCGGCGCCTTCCTGGACAGCGCGGCGGCCATGCACGGTCTGGACCTGGTGATCACCATGGATGCGACCCTGGCGCATCTGGCCGGCGCGCTGGGCCGCCCGGCCTGGATCGCGCTGAAACAGGTGCCGGACTGGCGCTGGCTTCTGGATCGCGACGACAGCCCCTGGTATCCCGGAATGCGCCTGTTCCGGCAGGAAAAAGACGGCGACTGGCAGGCGCCCTTCGCCGCCATGGAACGACAACTGGCAAAGATGCTTTGATGAATCCGCCCAATCCCCAACAGCTGTTCCAGCAGGCCATCCAGGCCCATCAGCGCGGCGACCTGGCCCAGGCCGAACTTTTCTATCTGCAAGTGCTGAAAGTCGCGCCCGCTCATGCCGCCGCCGGCCATATGCTGGGCATCATCCGCGCCCAGCAGGGCCGCAACGCCGAAGCCCTGTCCCTGATCGGCGGCGCGCTGCGCGCCCATCCCCATGACGCCGATATCCTGACCAATTACGCCAATGTGCTGAATGCGCTGGGCCGCTTCGACGAGGCGCTGGCCCATCATGACCGCGCGCTGGCGGCGCGGCCCAGCGATGCGGAAATCCTGAACAATCGCGGCAGCGTGTTGCAGGCGCTGGGCCGCTTCGAGGACGCGATCGCCAGCCACACCCAGGCGCTGCGCCTGAAAGGCGACTTCCTGGACGCCTTCTACAATCGCGGCAACGCCCTGATGCAGCTGGGCCGCCATCAAGAGGCGCTGGCGCATTTCGACCGGGTGCTGACCGCACAGCCCGGCCATGCCGATGCCTGGAACAATATGGGCAACACTCTGCAGGCGCTGAAACGATTCGCCGAAGCGGTGGCGGCCTATGACCGCGCCCTGGCGGTGCAGCCGCGCTTCGCCGCCGCCTGGAGCAACCGGGGCAACGCCCTGGCCGGGCTGGGCCGCCATCAAGAGGCGCTGGACAGCCATGACAAGGCGCTGGCGCTCGATCCCGGCAATGCCGAAACGCACATCCATCGCGGCATCGTGCTGCGCGACCTGAACCGGCTGGACGAGGCCCTGGCCGCCAACGACCGGGCGCTGGCGCTGCGCCCCGGTTATGTGGATGCGGTCAGCAATCGCGGCATGGTGCTGTGGCATATGGGCCGGAACGAGGAGGCGCTGGAGGCTTATGACCAGGCGCTGGCGATCAATCCGGACCTGGCCGTCACCTGGAGCAATCGCGGCAACGCCCTGCGCAACCTGCGCCGCACCGGCGAGGCGATGGAAAGCTTCGACCGGGCCCTGGCGCTGGATCCGGACTATCCCGAAGGCTACTGGAACAAGAGCTTCGCCAAGCTGCAATTGCAGGACTTTGAAGCCGGCTTGCCGCTGTATGAATGGCGCAAGAAACTGCCCCGGCCGGACGGGCTGCGGGACTTCCCCCAGCCGGTCTGGACCGGGCGGGAGGATTTGAAAGGCAAGACCCTGTTCCTCTATGCCGAACAGGGGCTGGGCGACACCTTCCAGTTCTTCCGCTATGTCGCGCGGGTGCAGGCGCTGGGCGCGGAGGTGGTGATCGCGGTGCAGAATCCGCTGGTCACCATCCTGCAGGACGCCACCAGCGCGCGGGTGATTGCCTTCCGCGACCGGCCGGAGACCTTTGATTATCACGCCGCCCTGATGAGCCTGCCGCTGGCCTTCGGCACGCGGGTGGAGACGATTCCCGTCGCCACCCCCTATCTGCGGGCGCGGCCCGATCTGGTGGACCGCTGGGCACAGCGGCTGGGGCCCGACGGTTTCAAGATCGGCATCGCCTGGCAGGGCAACCGGGCGGCGGCCGTGGACATCGGACGCCCCCTGCCGCTGCCCCGTTTCGCGGGACTGGCCCAAATGCCGGGCGTGCGCCTGATCAGCCTGCAGAAGAATGACGGCATCGAGGAACTGGCCAACCTGCCCGACGGCATGACGGTGGAGACGCTGGGGGATGACTTCGACAGCGGGCCCGCTTTCCTGGATACCGCCGCGGTGATGCAGAATATGGACCTGATCATCACCCCCTGCACCTCCATCGCCCATCTGGCCGGGGCGCTGGCGCGCCCGACCTGGGTGGGGCTGAAATATGTTCCCGACTGGCGCTGGTTCCTGGATCGCCCCGATTGTCCCTGGTATCCGGGGATGCGCCTGTTCCGCCAACCGACGCCGGGGGACTGGGCCCCCGTTTTCGCCGATATGCGGGCGGCCCTGGCGGGCTTGATTCGGACATGAAAAAGGCCTCGGAACATATCCGAGGCCTTTTCCGATTATCCCGCCCGGCTAGTAGCCGTAATCATAATAGCCGTAGCGCTGGGCATAGCCCGGAGGCGGAGGCGGGGGACCGTAGGAATAACGGTCATAATAGCGGTCGTCATACCGGCTCTGGGAAGCCGCGATCGCACCCAGCGCGAACAGGCCGATTCCCAGACCGATCAGCGCCCCGTCATTGCCCCGATGACCATGCCAGGAACGGTCATAACCGCCCCCGCGATGACCACCATAGGGCCGGGCGGAAGCGGCGGTCGCCCCCAGCAGGCTCAACGTCAGGGTGGCTGCAACCAGCTTCTTGAGGGTGTTCATGACCTACGTCCTTTCTGACGACATCAGTGTCGTTGGACGTGAAGATGACAGCCCCGCCATGAACCCAGGCTGAATGCGATTGCGGGCTTTCCGACAGGTTTCACAGGTTCCCGGGGCGAGGTTCCCAAGGCCAAATCCAGGCCAGCAGACAAAGAAAAAGGCCCCCGTTTCCGGGGGCCTGATTCTTTGGTCGTGTCGCTTCGACTAGTTGTTGAAGCGGACGCCGACGCGGTACATGCGGCCAATCACGTCATACAGCGTGTTGTTGGCGTTCTGACCACCCGTGTCCGGCGGCATCGTGTTCGCCACGTTGTCCACCTTGGTGTACAGCTGGGTGTGCTCGGTGATGTTCCAGTTCACACCGACGTCAAGATACATCACGGCCGAAACCTTGTTGTAGTTGATGGTCGGGGTCTGGACGGTCGGGCGCGGGCAGGTGCCCACGGCGCAAACCAGCGTGTTGCGGTTGGTGAACACGCCACCCGAGTACCAGCGTTCCGTCAGGTTGATGCCCCAAACGTCGTTCTGGTAGCTCTGAACCAGGTTCAACTTCCAGTTCAGGACGTTACCGCCGGACTGGTTGTAGGTCTGGCTGTTGCCGCCGCCACCGACCGCACCAGCCAGTTCGCGGCTGGTCTGGGTGCCGGGGATGCCGTCGTCCACAATGAACTTCGACACGTGGGTGACCAACGAGCGCAGGGTGAAGCTACCCGGCACGTCCCAGTCCTGCAGATCGAACTGGTAGCTCGATTCCCAGTCGAAGCCGTCGGTCAGCAGCACCGCGGCGTTGAAGGCGCGGGACTGAACCGAGACGATCTGGTTGGCCGTACCCGGGGCGCCGGTCGCCGCCGCCGACACATTCACGCCGTTGGCGGTTGTGATGTTGTCCTGCGTACAGAACTGGGTGAAGCCACGGAAGCACTGGTCGAACACGGTCTGCAGGCCCAGCGACTGGATCACCTGCTTCACGCCGATGCGCCAATAGTCGATCGAGGTCTGGAATCCCGGCAGGAATTCCGGCTGGAACACGATGCCGATTTCCGTGGTCTGCGACTTTTCCGGGCTCAGAGTGGGGTTACCCACGTTCAGCTGGCGCACCGTCTGCTGCGGCGAGCCGGCCAGGAAGGTGTTGTTGATGCCACCATTCAGACCCTGGTTGGGCGAGAACAGCTCCGACAGGTTGGGCGCACGAATGTCGCGCGACATGATGGAGCGCAGGCGGACGCCCGGCAGCGGGGTGTCCCAGGTCAGACCGACCTTCCAGGTGTTGGCGTCACCGGCCGTGCTGTACCGCGCATGACGGCCAGCGAGCGACAGGTCAACCTTGCCCCAGAAGGTGTCGTTCAGCAGCGGAACGCCGAACTCCACGAAGATTTCCTACACATGGTAGTTACCACGACCGTTGTGGAAGTTACCGGCGTTCCAGTTGTCACCGTTGACGCAGTTGATCGAGGGATCAACGCACGGCTCGGTGGCAGTGGCCGGGGTCGAGGCCGAGATACCGCCCGCATACGGATCGGCGCGCTGGGTGTAGTACTCTTCGCGATACTCGATACCAGTCGCCATGGCGACCGGGCCGGCCCAGGTGTCGATCGGCGAACCGTTGACGGCGAAGCTGAAGGCTTCCTGGCGCTGGGTCATGTTCATGACCGGGCCCGTGGTGGTGCCGCCGATATTCTGGTTGTCGAAATAGGCCAGCGCGCCGGTCGAGATTTCCGACTGACCGAAGGGATTGTACGGCACGCAACCATTCAGGCGGGCAGCGGCGTTGCGGCAGACGACGCCGCCAAGGGCCGCATCATAGACCGCATCCTGGGCCAGGTTGTAACGGCCGGCCAGGGGCATGTTGTAGATCTTGGTGCCCGAGCCGCTTTCGCCGTGCTGGAAGTAGGAATCCCAGTTCCAGTCCTTGCCGAACAGGGCGAAGGAGCCGGTGCCGCCGATGACATAGCGGCGCATGATGCGCGACTGGAACAGCTGCTGCGAAACCGGGATGTTCGCATTGTTGTTCGCGTAGGTGATGGCGTTGCCCGGATAGAGCGCCAAGCAAGCCGCCTGGGTTTCCGCCGAGGTCAGGCCGATACCGAACAGGCCGGTGCCGGGCAGGAAGGCGTTGTCGCACCGCAGGGTCATGTTGGTGCGGTTGGAGTTGCCCTGAGCCGGGGTCTGCTGGGTGCGGACCTGCGAGTAGTTCACGGTGGCATACAGCTCCGTGCTCGGCGTCAGCTCATACGACAGACGGGCATAGAGGTTGCCGCGGGTCAGCGGGTTCACAAGGCCCTGGGTGAACTGGTGCGAGTTGTCCTGGTCGCCCGGGGTCTGCGAGGTGCCGAAGCAGGTCTGGTTGATGGCGCCGGTGACGGTGCCGTTGGCGTTGCGCGTGCAGCTTCCCGCCAGGTTGAACGGAACGGCCATGCCGTTCGCGCCGAAGGTGTAATAGGCCTTGGGGCCGGAGGTGATCAGGCCATAGGCGGCGCCGTTGATGCTCTGGATCAGCGGGCCATAGAGCGACTGCGGCGAGCCGGCCGGGGTGGCGGCCAGGTTGCCGCCATAGCTGGCGATACCCGACTGGCGCGCGATCTGGCGGCCGCCGACATTCGGCTTGGCGGTGAACTGGCTGATACCAGCCGGATACTGCGGGAGCAGGCCGGCGTTGTAGGAGTATTCGCCGGCGATCTGGAAGTGGGCGCGGCCACCCATGAAGCTGGTGCCGGCGGCGGCCTGGAAGGTCGCGTTGGCGGCGTCGCCATAGGTCGACAGACCGCCCTGGGCGTTCATCTTGAAGCCTTCGAAGCGCTTGTCGGTGACGAAGTTCACGACACCGGCGACGGCGTCCGAACCCCACGAGGCCGACGCACCGCCGGTCACGATGTCGACGCGCTGGATCAGGATCTGCGGCAGCTGCGAGACGTCAACCACGCCGTTGAAGTTCGCGCCCACGACGCGCTGGCCGTCCAGCAGGGTCAGGGTACGCAGCGGGCTCAGGCCGCGCAGGCCGAGGGCCGACAGACCGGTCAGGCCGGTGGTGGTCGAACCGGTGTTGTACGACACGCCGGTCGAACCCTGCAGCGAGGGCAGCTGGGTGATGGCGTCGAAGACGCTGGGGGTCGCGACCTGCTCCAGGTCGGCGGCGCTCACCACCGTGGTCGGGGTCGGGGAGTCAAAGCCGGCAGCCTGAAGGCGGGTCGAGGAAACGACGACCGTTTCCGCCTCTTGCGCCATCGCGGCGCCAGCGCTGAGCGCCAGAATGGCAGCTCCGCCGACGAGGCGAACGCGCGTCTTCGTCAAACCATAATTCATAGATTAAGTCCCCCTGGACGGTTGTTCTGCCGGCATGATGCCGGACTACGGGCGGTTGGATAGCAGACGATCACGCCGCTGATCGAGAGAATATTCGCCAAAAAGCCCTTAAAGCGTTCGGTAGCAGGTTAACGTCACATAATTGCCACGCCGTATCGCGGACACATTATATGGCGCAGCGATCAAGTTTTTCTGGAATGATTTAAAATCGCATAGGTATATGCGTGTAAACGCAGCGTTTCCGGGGTTTGCAGGCTGATGCGCGCCTGGCGCGCCTGACGGAAGGGTGACACCGGGCGCAATTGCCACAAGGGGCGGCTTCGATGCCGTCCGGGACCGCGCGCCCGCCAAAAGACGCCGACGCGGCGATGATTCCCCGCCGACTCCGCCATTGTGGGCGCTTGCGGGCGGCCGGTAACCTGCGGCCCGCCAAATTCTCATGGGAATCAAAGGCCATGCTCGATTCGACCGCCGCCGGGGTCTTCGCCATCGCGCCCACCCCTTTTCATCCGGACGGCGCGATCGACTGGGATTCGCTGGACCGGCTGGCGGATTTCTATGGCCAGACCGGCTGTAACGGCTTCACGGTGCTGGGCGTGCTGGGCGAAGCGCCCAAACTCGATGCCGCCGAGGCGCTGGCCATCGCCAAACGCGCCATCGCGCGCGCGGGCAGGCCGGTGATCGTGGGCGTATCCGCGCCGGGCTTCGCCGCGATGCGCGCCTTGGCGCGGCCGGTGATGGAGATGGGCGCGGCGGGCGTGATGATCGCGCCGGCCGCGGGCCTGCGCGGCGACGATCAGATCGCAACCTGGTTCCGCGACGCGGTTGACGCCATCGGCGGCGACATTCCCTGGGTGCTGCAGGATTTTCCGTTGGTCACGGGCGTGAGCATGACGCCCCAGTTGATCCGGCGCATCGTCAACGAGAATCCGTCGCTGAAAATCATCAAGCATGAAGACTGGCCGGGACTGGAGAAGATCACCGCCTTGCGCGGCTTCGAGCGCGACGGCGCGATGCGCCGCACCGCCATTCTGGTGGGCAATAACGGTCTTTTTCTCGACTTCGAACTGGCGCGCGGCGCCGACGGCGCCAATACCGGCTATGCCTTTCCCGACATGCTGGTGCAGGCGGTCAAACTGTCCCGCGAAGGGGCGCGCGACGCGGCGCAGGATCTGTTCGACGCGCATCTGCCGCTGCTGCGTTACGAGCATCAGCCGGGCATCGGTCTTGCGGTCCGCAAATACATCCTCAAGCGGCGCGGCATCCTGGCGTCGGATGCGTTGCGCAAGCCGGGCGCGGCGCTGAGCCCCACCGCGCAAGCCGAAGTGGAATACCTGCTGGCGCGGCTGGGCCGGCGCTGTCCGCAATTCGCGCTGGCGGCATCCTAGGCGGCGATTATAGTCGCGCCATCACAGGGAGACGCGCATGGACGCTCAGACCAGGCAGACGCTGGAAACCATCTCCACCGCCACCCTCACCACGGTGCTGCTGCGCAAGGGGCTGCGCAATGTCTGGCTGCGCGGCGCCTTTCCCAGACAGCCGAGCCAGAAGCGCGTGGCGGGTACCGCCTTCACGCTACGGTTCGTGCCGGCGCGCGAGGATCTGGCGACTCCGGCGAGCTGGGCCGCGCCCATTTCCACCCGCGCCGCCATCGAGGCGATGGAGGACGGCGTCATCGCGGTGGCCGACGCGATGGGCGTGACCGATGCGGGCATCTTCGGCGACATCCTCTGCGCCCGCATGGCGAAGCGCAAAGTAGGCGCTCTGATCACCGACGGGGTGCTGCGCGACATGGAAGGCGTGCTGGCCACCGGCCTGCCGGTCTGGTGCGCGGGCGCGGCCGCGCCGCCCTCGGTGGCGGGGCTGACCTTCGTGAACTGGCAGGAGCCCATCGCCTGCGGCGGCGTGGCGATCTTCCCCGGCGACGCCATCGTGGCGGACGGCGACGGCGCGGTGGTGATCCCGCAGGCCCTGCTGGCCGAAGTCACCCAGACGGCGGTGGAACAGGAGATGCAGGAATCCTGGATCATGGGCGAAGTGGAAAAGGGCGCGCCCCTGCCCGGCCTTTATCCGCCCAATGACGAGAACAAGGCGCGCTATGCCGCCTGGCGCAAGGCGCGCAAACCCTAGTCCTTGATGAAGTCGCGCAGGCGGCCATAGCTGCGCTGGATGTGGCGGCGCATGGCGTCTTCGGCGCCCGCGCCGTCGCGCGCCCGGATGGCCCGCACGATGTCGGCATGTTCATGCACCGCTTCCTCCGCGATCTCCTTGCGGAAGCAGGAGCGGAAGATGTGGATGTGGATGTGCAGCCGCGCCAGGGAATCGGCGATCAGGTGATTGCCGCCGCCCTGCGCGATCAGCTTGTGGAAATCGGTGTCCATGTCGGCAAAGGCGTCGTGCGACGGCGCCGCGCCGCCGCTGCTGGCGTCCAGGCTCTGCATGTCGCTTTCGGGCATGGCGAGCGCGGCCTTGCGCGCCGCGTGCGGCTCGATCAGCAGGCGGAATTCGAACAGCTCATCCAACTGCGCCCGGTCCATGCGCGGCGCGGTCTGATAGCCCGCGAAATGCTTTTTGCTGACCAGGCCGTTGGCTTCCAGCATGGACAGCGCCTCGCGGATCGGGGTCTGGGAGACGCCCAGTTCCCGCGCCAGACTGTCCACCGACACACGGCTGTCGGGCGGCAGCTTCAAGGACATGATGTCGGCGCGAATCCGCCGGTAGACCTCCTCGGCCAGGCCCGAAGGCCGGACGATCGGTCTGTCCATCACTGCCGACATGCCTGCTCCCTGCAGTTTCCGCGCGTATCGCGGCACCATAACAACCTGGCGGATCGCGCGACGACGCATTTCACCATTGACGGCGCGAAGTCTAGCACATATCCTGCACGGATCATATAGGATATTTGATTAGCCATGCTCGTCCCCGTCGAGGAAGTCCGCAAGCTGGCCGAAGGCATCCTGCTCGCCCATGGCGTGCCGCCCGAACATGCCCGGACCCAGGCCGGCCTGTTCCTGG
Source organism: uncultured Alphaproteobacteria bacterium (assembly GCA_937942205.1). GTDB lineage: Bacteria > Pseudomonadota > Alphaproteobacteria > Micropepsales > Micropepsaceae > Rhizomicrobium. The sequence continues at coordinate 244 of CALDFO010000520.1, read as the reverse complement.
AAGCCGAAATGCGGGCCATCCCCAGCCACGGCCTGCTGCGCCTGCGCCGGGTGATCGAGCGTATCCAGGCGGGCCTGTCGGCGCCGGGCGCCGTCGGCCAGCAGGACTGGACCGCGCGCTGTTTCCTCAGTGTGGACGGCCAGCGCGGTCTGGGTCCGGTGGTGGCCATGGCGGCCCTGGACCAGATCGTGCCCCGCGCCCGCGCGGACGGCATCGCCATCGCCGCCATCCGCAACACCAACCA
>CALDFO010000519.1 GCA_937942205.1 uncultured Alphaproteobacteria bacterium | reverse complement strand
GGTCCTGCGCGAGACCCTGGCCAAGGGCGGGCGCCATTACCGGCCGCGCATCGCCCATCCCACCCTGGCGGCCGCCTTAGTCGATCCGGCGCTGGCCTATATCGCCACCCATGGCGGCACGGTGCGGCTGGGAGCGCGCCTGCGCGGCCTGACGCTGGAGGGCAGCACCGTCACGGCGTTGCAGGCGTCCGAAGGCGCCATCGCGCTGACGCGGCGCGATGCTGTGGTGCTGGCGGTGCCACCCTGGACGGCGGCCGACCTGGTGCCGGGCCTCACGGTGCCCGATCGTTTCCACGCCATCGTCAACGCCCATTATAAGATGCCGCGCCCGCCCGGCGCGCCCGCCATGCTGGGCGTGGTGGGGGGAACCGCCGAATGGATATTCTCCTTCGACGACCGCATCTCGGTCACATGCAGTTTCGCCGACGCCATCGTGGACCTGGACCGCGAGGAGCTGGCGGCGCGCATCTGGACCGATGTGGCCCGCGCCCTGAACATCGCCGCGCCGATGCCCGCATGGCAGATCGTCAAGGAAAAGCGCGCCACCTTCTCGGCCACGCCGCAGCAGGAGGCCCGCCGTCCCGCCGCCCGGACCGGCCTGCGGAACCTGTTCCTGGCGGGCGACTGGACCCGCACCGGATTGCCCGCCACCATCGAAGGCGCCCTGCGGTCCGGCGAAACCGCGGCCGCCTTGGCCCTGCGCCACCTTTCCGTATAGTGCGACCATGAACCAGCTTCATCCCGGTGAATTCAGCGATGTGGAAGGCGCGATCCGCGCCGCCACCGATGCCATCCTGGCGCAGCAGAAGCCTGACGGGCATTGGGTCTATGAACTGGAGGCCGACGCCACCATTCCGGCGGAATATGTCCTTCTGGTCCATTATCTGGCGGAAGCGCCGAACCTGGAGCTGGAGCGCAAGATCGGCGTCTATCTGCGCCGCATCCAGGGCGCGCATGGCGGCTGGCCGCTGTATCACGACGGCGCCTTCGACATCTCCGCCACGGTGAAAGCCTATTTCGCCCTCAAGATGATCGGCGACGACATCGATGCCCCGCACATGGCGCGCGCCCGCGCCGCCATCCATGAACGGGGCGGCGCCATCAAGGCCAATGTCTTCACCCGCATCCTGCTGGCGCTGTATGGCGAATGTTCCTGGAACGACGTTCCCACCGTGCCGCCGGAACTGATCCTGCTGCCGCGCTGGTTTCCCATCCACCTGTCCAAGATGAGCTATTGGGCGCGCACGGTGATCGTGCCGCTGCTGGTCCTGTGCGCGCGCCAGCCGCTGGCCCGCAATCCGCGCGCTGTCCATGTGCCCGAACTGTTCGTGCCGGGCGTGCCTGCCGCCAGCCCCCGCGCCCCGCATCAGAGCGCGGGGTGGTCGGCCTTCTTCAATGCGCTGGACAAGGTGCTCAAGGTCGTGCCCTGGCCGCGCGGCGTGCGCGCCCGCGCCATCGAGAAATGCCGTGTCTGGACCACCGCGCGCCTGAACGGCGAGGACGGTCTGGGCGCGATCTATCCCGCCATGGCCAACAGCGTGATGATGTACGATCTGCTGGGCTATCCGCCGGACCATCCGGACCGCGCCATCGCGCGGCTGTCGGTGGAAAAGCTGCTGGTGGTGAAGGAAGACGAGGCCTATTGCCAGCCCTGCGTCTCGCCGGTGTGGGACACCGCGCTGGTCGCCCATGCCCTGATGGAAACCAAGGACGAGCAGGCGATGGCCGCGGTGCGGCGCGGGCTGGACTGGCTGAAGCCCTTGCAGGTGCTGGATGTGGCGGGCGACTGGGCCGAGGAAAAGCCCGGCGTGCGGCCCGGCGGCTGGGCCTTCCAGTATCGCAACGACC
>CALDFO010000518.1 GCA_937942205.1 uncultured Alphaproteobacteria bacterium | reverse complement strand
CTCTATCGTTGGGCGCGGTCGAGCTTGGCTTCGATTCGGTCCAGGCTTTCCTTGATGCCGCGCACCTGTCCCTCGACCACCGCGCCCTTGGCCACGGCGGCCTGGTCGGCGGCGCGGCCGCGCTCCAGGTCGGCGATGCGCTCGGCGGCGCTTCCGGCCCAGAACAGCGCCCCCGCCGTCTGCAATAAAAAAGCCGCCACAAGGGCGGCCGGAAACTTCCTGTCGGGCGACGCCCGCAACTGCTCGGCGATGGTCATGTGCTCACATCATATCCCGCATGGGTCATACCGGCGGGCTGGAAGTCCCAGCCGCGCAGGATTTTCAACGCCGCCTCCAGCCCGTCTTTCACCGCGCCCCGCGCGATGGCGCCCCGCATCTGTTCGGTGTTCAGCAGCACCTGGGCGGCATGGTGGCCGCGCGGGCCGGGCAGCGACAGGAACAGCGGAATGGCGTTCATCACCCCCGTCACCACGAAATCCTGGAACCAGCGCTGGCGCACTGTCTTCAGGGGGTTGCCCACCAGCATCAGGTCGATGCCGGTCTCCATCCCGAAGGCGGGCGGAATGCCGCGCGTCTCCACTTGCGGGAACACACCGGACAGGTCGGGCCGCCAGCCGTCGCCGAAAATCTCCACCGTCCGCCAGGCGCAATAAAAACCACGGCAGACCTGCGGGCGCGTCTCATAGACGGCGCAGCCCTGCGCGCCGCGATGGCGGCAGGTCGCGCCCGACACCTTCTGGATATCGGGCTGGTCGATGCGCGGCACGGTGCAGCAGACCGTGCAGCCGCCGCATTCGCGCCCCGGAACCAGTGTCATGCCGTCCCACATGCGCCGATCCTACACCGCTCATACCCGCCCGCCATCCTCCAGCGGCGAATAGCCCGCTGCCGCCCGCTTTTCATCGACGGTGAGGAAACTCGCGCCATCGAGCTTGGCCCACAGGCTTTCGCGCTGCGCCGCCAGCGCCTCCACCGCATCGGTATCGAAACCGATCCGCAGGCCATCGCCGAAACGCGGCGCCAGCCAGCGGGTCAGCGCCGCCGCCGTGCGCGCCACCAGCGGCAGCACCGCCTGGCGCCAGAAGGTCTGGTTGGCCTCGGCATAATTGGAATAGGTGTTGTCGCCGGGTATCCCCAGCAACATGGGCGGCACCCCAAAAGCCAGGGCGATCTCGCGTGCCGCCATGGCGCGGCTATCGGCGAAATCCAGGTCGGCGGGGGCATGGCTCATCGCCTTCCAGTCCAGCCCCCCTTCCAGCACCATCGGCCGCCCGGCATT
>CALDFO010000517.1 GCA_937942205.1 uncultured Alphaproteobacteria bacterium | reverse complement strand
CCCCGAGTCCCGCCGCAACGGCCAATTCGAAACGACGCCACTCCTCAAGTGGCCCGATGAGCGTGCTTCGAAGGACACGTGAAAGCGCGGCTTCGTCGCCAGCTTCGACCCCCGTCAACGTCGTGTAGGCCGCAATCGCATAGCGATAGATCAGTCGTCGCGACCGCGCTGCATCCCTTACGGCGTTTGGCCCCGGCCTTCGTCCAGCCGTCACGTGCTTCAGCGGTTCTCGCAAAGCGTCGAGCCGCTTCACCGCTGAAATTTCCGCCATCGCCGCCTCAATCAGGCTCGCGTAGGCCGAATTCTTGGGCTGCATCGCAAACAGACGCTCAGCATGAGTCGCGGCCATGTGCACAACCCAAGCGACGACTTGGTTTGGCCCCGTGTTGAACGATCTCACAGGCTCTTCCGAAACAATCAGAGACGGGTGCCCGGACACCCTTCGCGCAATAACCGAAGCCCGGGCATCGATCCTTCCGCGCGCGACTGCGTCATCTGTTCGTCTCTGGAATTGCAGCAGCGCCTGCGCTTCGTGCCGATGGGCAAGGAGATATTGAACGAACTCCCGAACCGGCGCTGAGATCGCCCAGTGCGCGCGAAGGAGTTCGAGATCGCGGGCAAGGTCAAGCGACGGCCGGTCAGCACCGAGAAGCGTCCCAGACCGGAAATGCCGGAGGAAGATTCCTGCTGCAAAGTCGGAAATCGCTCGGTCGATCCCCTCCATCAGACCGCAACCGACTCCATCCGCCGCTTGATCCGATCACTGGAGTCCGCATCAAGGCCGAAGGCGTCTACGGCCGCTTGCGCAAGGAAGTCGGCATCCTGGACCACAATCCCGTCAAGCATCGGCAGCAACACCATGTCCACCGCATCGAGCAAAGCCTCTCGCATTGAGGGCGTAGGGACAGCGAAGAAGTCTGCGCCATCATCCATCGCCTGGACGGCCTTGATTGCATCAATGATCGGGGCGGGTCCAAGGACACGAACCTTGTTGATGGCCGCCCAGAAAGCACCAAGCGGACAAGGTGCGCCCGCAGCAGGCCCAGCCCAAGTTGGATCAGACTTTCTGATAAAAGACTCAATGAAACCAGCCGTGTCGCGCGGCACGTCGACATAGACCCAGCCAAATCGGCGGCTGAGGGCATAGGACATTTGATACAGAGCGGCCTTGTCGATGGAATTGATGGTAGCAATCAGCCGCCAGTGCGGGCCTGGCGCGAACTCGTATGTCTCTGCCGAGGGCTTGCTTTCTGGCAGGATCACATATTGCGGGCTATCCTTATCCTCGATGTTCAGCCGGTAGGGCAAAGTGGTCTGCTGGCCACTCAAGACAGTAAAGAGCGGACCGATCACCTTATCGATGTCGCAACGATTAAGTTCGTCGATGATCAGCGGACGATCAAAGCGACGAAGCAATACGCCAGGAATGAAGGCAACGGCGCCAGCGCCTACTGGTTGGTACCCCCCGATGATGTCTTGCGAACTCCAGTCTGACGAACCTGTCACAAGGGTCCACTTCCCGCCAGTGAGGGTTGCTGCAATCCAGCGCGCGAGAGTTGTCTTCCCGGTTCCAGGTGGACCATACAGCATGATGTGCTGCTTGCCCGATTTCAGCGCCGCATTGATTTGGCGATATACAGCGGGATCGATCCCAAGAAGGTCCGTGTTCTCCGGGATCTCGAGCGACGCGGGTGGGATAATTTCGTCGTCATCGCCATTTTCGTCGCCCGCAACTGCAGCGACTGCAACATTCTTCGGCGTCACAGGCCCGGCGGCCGCCCAAGCGTCCGCGACCATTTTCTTGAGTCTATCAAGTTCGGCTTGCGCTGTGAGATCGTAGACCGGAATTGGAGAAGCTGGATTTCCTGCCGGCGCGCACTTGATGTCCGCTGCGAGTGCGTCGATCACATCTCCATAAGTGATCGTGCGCTCCATACCGCTTTCTATGATCTTCAACTCAGTGTTGCGGGGCATCAAACCGAGCAGTCCGCAGCCGATGTACTCCAGAGAGGTCCCCTTGAAGCGCATCGTTCCCGTGGCGGGATCGAAATTGAACGGTTCGGCAGATGACCCTTGTGGGGTTGCACCGTGAAAAACGAATAGCGCGTGAACCTCAAAGTCTTTGTCTTGGACAAAGTCACCCGGCCCCTGCTGAATCAGCGGCACAAGACGGAATACTACGCCCGCCTTGTCCTCCTGCGCCGTGTTGATCGCACCAAGGTTGAAGGGACCGCCAGCGGGGTTTTCAGCGCGAAGCCCGACGGGTTCTGGAACTATACGATAGATCCAGCGCGGGGGCTTGTTCGCGGAATAGTTCGGCTCTTTCCAATACCCAGCAGCGAGATCAAATTCATGGCGTTCGCCAAGCCCATCTCCGGTCTTGAAACCACACCTGGAGAATTGTAGCCCTCTGTCCTTCAGGAAGGTCTTCAACCAAGTGAAGAACTGGCCCTCGAAATTCTGATTATCCTGTGCTGCCATACGGTTGGCCCGTTCCGTCCAGTTGCCTGCTAGATCGGGAGAAGCCTATAGTTGAGTTGCGGCCGCGTCTATCGGCTTTGGGCAGTCACATGTTCGATTTGTGTTCCATCCGGTAGATGCCCCTGAAATCGAAGTGTTCAGCCGGGCATGAAAAAAAATCTGCATTTTCAGGGTCTTGGAAAACTTCACCAGATCCGCGCAGGCAACAGGTCCAGAGAATATCGAGCCTGAGAGACCGCTTCCGGGCCTCGTGGCGCCGGCGCCGGTGCTCAGCCCCTCCCGTATAACCCTCGAAAGCAACGAGAAAATCCAGCCGCAGCCGGATCGGGAGAACGCTTTCGCGAGGGCAAGTGGCGGACAGGGTGGGATTCGAACCCACGGAACCCTTGCAGGTTCGCCGCATTTCGAGTGCGGTGCCATCGACCTCGACCACCTGTCCGCCGGCGGTGATAAAGAAGCGGCGCGGTCAAGGCAAGCCGTTTCAGCGCCTTGTTTTTGCGGGCCTATTCGGCGCCCGCCAGCCAGTCCAGCCGGATGTCGGCGGGCCCGTCCCGGCCCAGGCGCGGGGCCAGCAGGGCCGCCACGGCCCGCATCTCGTCGGCAAAGCCATAGGGCGGGTTCAGCACCAGCAGCCCGGCCCGGGCCAGCTTGCCCTCGCCTGGGCCGGGCGCGATGGCGATGTCCAGCCGCAGCGCCTTGTCCACGCCCCCGCCGATCACCTCACCCAGGAAACGGTCGGCATCACCGGCGGATTTCACGGGATACCAGAGCAGATAGAGGCCGGTGGCGAACTTGCGGTGCGCCGTCCGCGCCGCCTGGGCCAGCGCGGCGAACTCCTCTGCCGCCTCGAAGGGCGGGTCCATCAGCACCAGCCCCCGGCGCGCCGGTGGCGGCAGCAGCTTCGCCGCCCGGGCGTAGCCGTCGGCCTGTTCGACGGTGGCGTTGCGGAAGGGGGCCAGTGCCTGTTTCAACAGCGCCGCCTCCTCCGGATGCTTCTCGATGGCGGTCAGACGATCCTGTGGCCGCAGCAGCTTCGCCGCGATCAGGGGCGAGCCGGGATAGCCGCCGCTGCCCTTCACCAGCGCCAGATAGGCGGCCAGCGATTCCGGCAGATCGCCCGCCATGTCCATCAGCCGGGCGATGCCGCCTTTCGCCTCGCCGGTCTTGCCCGCCTGTTCGCCCGCCAGGTCGTACAGGCCTCGGCCGGCATGGCTGTCCACCACCGCGAAGGGGGCATCCTTGCGGCGCAGGTGCAGGAGTATCCGCACCAGCGCGATATGCTTGACGACGTCGGCGAAATTTCCGGCGTGATAGCCGTGGCGATAGTTCATGCGGCCGGACCATAGCCTGATTTGCGGTCGTTTTAAGGGCTGTGCCATGCTGGCGGCGCAATAACCCCGGAGACCCCCATGCCGCTCGCTTCGCCGTTCAAAGGCAAGACCGCCCTCGTCACCGGCTCCACCTCGGGCATCGGGCTGGCCATCGCCCGCGCCCTGGCGGCACAGGGCGCCGATATCGTGATCAACGGTTTCGGCGATGCCGCCGCCATCGAAAAGGAACGCGGCAGCCTCGAAAGCGAATTCGGCGTCCGGGCGATCTACAGCGGCGCCGACATGAGCAAGGGCGATCAGACCGAGGCGATGGTGACCGAGGCCATCGCCGCCCTGGGCAGCGTGGACATCCTGGTCAACAATGCCGGTATCCAGTTCGTCTCGCCGGTGGAGGAATTCCCGCCGGAGAAATGGGACCAGATCGTCGCCATCAACCTGTCGTCGGCCTTCCATACCACCCGCGCCGCCCTTCCGGGCATGAAGGCCCGCAAATGGGGCCGCATCATCAACACCGCCTCGGCCCATGCCCTGATCGCCTCGCCCTTCAAGTCGGCCTATGTCGCGGCCAAGCACGGCATTGCCGGTTTCACCAAGACGGTGGCGCTGGAAACCGCCACCTTCGGAATCACCGCCAACGCCATCTGTCCCGGCTATGTCTGGACGCCGCTGGTGGAAAAGCAGATCCCCGACACCATGGCGGCGCGCGGCCTGACCCGCGAACAGGTGATCAACGACGTGCTGCTGCACGCCCAGCCCACCAAGCAGTTCGTGACGGTGGAGGAAGTGGCGGCGCTGGCGGTGTATCTGGCGGGCGACATGGCGCGCTCCATCACCGGCAGCATCATCTCCATCGACGGCGGCTGGACGGCGGCCTGAATCGCAAACCGAATCGGCGGGACAAGCCGGGACAGTTTGCGACAAGCCTGTCGGAAACCTGCGGGAACCATTCAGTTCCGGTTCATGGGGAACGTCCTAAGGTTCCGACCGTAACGATACGGAACATTGAAAGGACCGTCCCATGAAGAAATTCCTGACCACGGCCGCCGCCGCCCTGATGCTCGTGGCCCCGATGAGCGAGGCGTTCGCCCAGGGTTGGAATAACCGCCATGACGACCGGCGCGGCGCCATGACGATGCGCGGCCACAACGATCACGGCCCGCGCTGGAAGAAGGGCGGCCGCATCGAGCGCGCCGACTGGAATCGCGGTCACCGCGTCGATTACCGCCGCTACAAGCTGCAGCGCCCGCCGCGCGGCTATGAATGGCGCCGGGTGGACAACAATTATGTCCTGGCCGCGGTGGCGACCGGCCTGATCGCCTCGGTGATCTTGGCGGGACGTTAAGAGAACCCCTCCGCCCTTCGCTGGCTTAACCGCGCTACGCGCTGGCCAGCTACGGGCACC
>CALDFO010000516.1 GCA_937942205.1 uncultured Alphaproteobacteria bacterium | reverse complement strand
GGCCCGGGTGGTGGGCGATACCCAGGACGCCATCGTGGCGGCGCTGAACGCCCTGCGCGCCCGTTACGATTATGTCTTCACCACCGGCGGTATCGGCCCCACCCATGACGACATCACCGCCGACGCGGTGGCGGCGGCCTTCGATGTGGGCATCGGTTACCATCCCGAAGCCTATGCCTTGTTGGAGGCGCGCTATCCGCCCGGCGAGTTCAACGCGGCGCGCAAGCGCATGGCCCGCGTCCCGCACGGCGCGGCGCTGATCGCCAATCCCGTTTCCGTGGCGCCGGGATTCCATATCGGCAATGTCTATGTGATGGCGGGCGTGCCGTCGGTGATGCGCGCCATGCTGGAGGCGATCGCGCCGCAACTGCCGCGCGGTCCGGCCACGGCCAGCGTGACGATCGAAGCCCTGGCGCCGGAGGGCAAGCTGGCGCTGCCGCTGGCGGGGGTGCAGACGCTGTTTTCCGACACCGCCATCGGCAGCTATCCCTTCTATCGCGAGGACGGCGCGGACAAGACCCATGGCGCGCAGCTTGTGGTGCGCGGCCGCGATCCTGTCCGGGTGGAAGCCGCCGCCCAGGCGATTGAAGACATGTTGCGGCAGATGGCTGTTGCAGCGCAGCGTGTGAATTAGCTTTTCAGCTTCCGGGCCGCGTGCCACCCTTCCCCAAAACACCAACACCGGGGAGAGGAACATGGATATCAAGAAACGCGATTTTCTGGCGGGCGGCGCTGTGATCGGCGCGGGGCTGGCGGCGGCGGCCGCCGCCACGGGCGCCCAGGCGCAGCCGGCGGGCGTGCCCAAGGCCACCGGGCGCACCATGCTGGACAGCAAGAATTACTTCGGCACCGCCAGCAAGGGCGGCGGCTTCAAGAAAAGCTGGGCGCGCAGCCTGCCGCAGGTTTCCACCGCCGATCCCAACTACAAGCCGCGCCGCGTCAACAAGGCGATCGAGCTGTGGGAGGACAATCAGGTCGTCTATTACCATGTCTATGCCCCCTCCGGCGCGCCCGACGGCTATGAGGAAGGCAAGCGCATGGCGCAGACCTATTGCGACGCCATCAACTACGAGATGGAGAATGGCTGCTTCGACTACGCCAATCTGCGCAATTTCATGCAGGGGCTGGTCGATGGCGGCCCCACCCCATCCGGCCACCGCACCCCGATGGTGTTCGTCACCATTCCCGCGCCGGGCTATGACGGCGCCTCGATGCGCGCCAATGCCTGGCAGATTCAGCAGGCGCTGGCGGCGGGCGCGCATGGCGTCCTGGTCTGCGAGATGCACTCGCCCGAAGCCGGCGAGATCGCCATCGCGGCGGCGCGCTACAAATTCACCCTGCCGGGCGTGCCCCAGCTTCCCATCGGCGGCCTGCGCGGCGCGGGCAGCCAGGTCTATGCCGCCCATATCTGGGGCCTCAGCGGCAGCGATTATGTGGGCGTGGCCGATCCCTGGCCGCTCAATCCCAAGGGCGAGATTTCCATGGGCTTCAAGCTGGAGAACCGCCATGCCGCCGAATATGCCGACGAGCTGATGGCGGTGCCGGGCCTGGCCTTTGCCGAACCCGGCCCCAGCGACATGAGCTATTCCATGCTGGGCTGGGACGCGGTGCGCCCCATGAGCCGCGAGGAGCGGGCCAAGCTGCTCGACAATCCGCGCTATCAGGAGGCGCTGGAGCGCATCCGTCTGGCGGCCAAAAAGCATAACATCATGTGGCTGGGCACCGGCCCCCGGGGCTCGAGCCACAATCAGAGCTATGACGCGGGGATGCGGATGATCCCCGGCGACAATGAAAAGGAAGTGATGGCGGGGCGCGAATACGCCAAGCGCAAGATGCCGGCATAGTACGCCTCGTCCACGCAAGCAGAAAGGCCCGGAGCGATCCGGGCCTTTTTTATTCGATCTTCAATTCCTTGGCGGCGGTGGTGAAGGCGGTCTGCGCTTCCGTGCTGGTGGCGAACGCCTTGCGGGCCGAGGCCAAGGCCTCTTTCGCCTTGCCGGTTTCGCCCAGCACGGTATAGGCGCGCATCAGCCGCACCCAGCCCAGCGCGTCGTCGGGATTGGCCTTCAGCCGCGCCGCCAGGCTGGCGACCATCTGGCGCGGATCGGGCGCCCCGCCGGGCGCGCCTTGCGTGGCGGTCAGCGCCGCCAGCCGGTCCACCAGCGTCTGGTACAGCGGCGAGGTCGGCGGCAGGTCGTTCACCAGGCTTTGCCAGTATGTCACCGCGCCGGGCCGGTCGCCGCGCTGCAGCCGCGCCAGGCCCATATAATAGCGGCCGGGCGCGCTGGACGGGTCCAGCTTGAGGGTCGCGGCGAAGGCGGCCTCGGCCTGTTCGTTCACCGTGCCGCCGGACTGCATCACCAGCGCCTCGCCATAGGCGGCGTTGAGGGCGGGGTCGGTCTTGCCTTCGATCTCGATGGCGCGGGCCAGGGCGCGCGCCGCATTGCCCGGATCGCCGGAGGTCATGTAGATCTGGCCCAGATAGCGCCAGGCCCGCGTATCCTTGGGATTGGCGCGCACATGCTTGATCAGATAGGGCACCAGCGCGTTCATGTCGCGCGTCGCCAGGCCCTCGGCTTCGCGCTGCGCCAGCAGGGGACGTCCCACCATCCAATAGGCGCCGCCACCCACGCCCAGCAGGAAGACGGCGATGGCGGCCAGCAGCAGGGCGCGGCGCTTTTTACTGTCTTTCATGCGCCACACCGGCACGGCGGCAAAGGCGACCGCCAACAGGGCGAGCAGCACGAAACCGGCCATCGGAAGGATGCTCATGTTTGGCCCCTGTATTTGTTCCGCACCAGCGCCACGATCATGCCCCGGGGAGCGACGGCCAGGCGAGCGAAGCTAAGCCGTCCGGACGCGCGACCAAAAATAGGACGGATCACGTCTTTCCCCTGTATTTGTTCCGCACCAGCGCGACGATCATGCCGCGAATAGTTCGGGCCTGCTGGTCGGTCAGGCCCGACCGCAATATCATGGCGCGGATGTTGCGCACCATCGCCTCG
>CALDFO010000515.1 GCA_937942205.1 uncultured Alphaproteobacteria bacterium | reverse complement strand
GAGGGGGTGCTATTTCTTTTCTGCCGGTATCCCGTCCAGCGGGCACTGCATGAAGCCCTCCCCCTCGCGCGGCACGCGCAGGAGGGGGAGGTGGCCGTAGCACCGTCCAGGTGCGAAGGCCGGAGGGGGTGCTATTTCTTTTCTGCCGGTATCCCGTCCAGCGGGCACTGCATGAAGATCGCCACCACCGCGTCGCCGGTCTCGGGCTTGGCGCCGTCATAATGCACTCCGCCCGGCAGGTTGGTGACCACCGAACCCTTGGGATAGGGCACGGTCAGGTTGGCCGGGTCATAGACATTGCTGGTCGCCACCCACCAGGTGCCTTCCAGCACCACCGCATGGCGGGCGCGGGAGTGATAATGGGGGCGGCTGAAATTGCCCGGCTTCCAGCGGATGATCTCCAGGCACTGGCCTTCCTTGTCGCGCGCCCCGATGGGCCAGGTCTGGTCGTTGGCCGCGCCCTTCTGCCACTGAAGCTGGTCCGGCGTGAGTCCGATGGCGGCTTTGGGGTCGGTGACGGCGGCCGCCAGGGCGGGCAGGGCCGCCCCCGCCAGGATGGCGGACGACAGGATGACCGAGGCCAGAACAATGCGATGCGGCATGAAACCCTCCCAGGATTGTGTTTTCGTCGGGCGATCATAGCGCCGGATACGGCGCTTTTCCGACAAATTCCGCGCCTTCTTGCCCCGGCGGGGGCGGGTCTGTAGGTTCCGGCCCAACAGTCACCTGTAAAGGGCCGCATTCCATGCCGTTGCTCCGGTTCATTCCCGAGGCCACCAAGTTCGATTTCGTGAGATGGCGCTACTGGGCCGTGGGTCTGACCGTGGTGCTGCTGCTGATCGCCTCGGTGTCGATCGGAATGCGCGGCTTCAACCTGGGCATCGATTTCACCGGCGGCGTGCTGATGGAAGTCAAATCCAGCCAGTCCATCGACATCGCCCAGATGCGCGAGCAGGTGAACAGCCTGAACTTCCCGGAGACCGGGATGCAGTATTTCGGCGGCGGCGTCTGCGACCAGCCCGCCAACAGCTGCGTGATGATCCGCATTCAGCCGCACGACAATGCCGATCAGAGCGGCGGCGCCGAGTCGGCGGTGGCCGCGGTCAAGGCCAAGCTGGGAACCGGCTATGAATACCGCCGCACCGAGGTGGTGGGCCCGCGCGTCAGCGGCGAACTGTTCCGCGACGGTGTGATCGCCACCCTGCTGGCGGTGGTGATGATCGGCATCTATGTCGCGGTGCGTTTCGAATGGCAGTACGGCATCAGCGCCCTGATTTCCACCTTCCATGACGTGTTCGTCACGGCGGGCTTCTTCTCGCTGTTCCAGCTCGACTTCAACATCAACACCGTGGCGGCGCTGTTGCTGCTGGCGGGCTATTCGATCAACGACACGGTGGTGGTGTTCGACCGTATCCGCGAGAACCGGCGCAAGTACAAGCGTATGCCGCTGACGGAAATGATCAACCTGTCCACCAACCAGATGCTGACCCGCACCATCCTGGTGTCCGGCTCCACCGCCTTGTCGGTGATCCCGCTGCTGTGGGGCGGCCATGTGCTGGAGAATTTCAGCATCGTGATCCTGTTCGGCATCGTGCTGGGCACCTTCTCCTCGATCTATGTCGCGGCGACGCTGCTGCTCTGGATGCCGGATGTGGGCCGGGGCGTGGTGGAGCAGAAGCCCGGACCGGCGGCGGCGTAAGCCGCGGCCGCCGGGCGGACTTGCGCGCGCGTTTACGCGCGACGCGGCCTCACAGCGGGAACCAGTCCCGCCGGTCGGTATAAACTTGATACTGGGCGTTGACGCCCGCCCGCAGGCCCACGCCGGTCCGCATCGGCGCCAGGGTGACGCCGCCGCTGCGCTGGTAGTTGATGCCCAGTCCCGCCACCACATAGAAGCTGCCTTCCACGCCGGGGAAGCGCTGGAACAGGCGGCGGTCGTCGCGCAGATTGTAGACCAGCGTGAAGCATTTGGAGGCGTTGGCGCCCGCATCGAAGCCGACCGAGGGGCCGCGCCAATAGACCTGCATCGGCTCGCGCGTCTTGCGGACCAGCCAGCCCGAACCATAGCGCAGGCCCACCACGAAAGCGCCCGAGCCTTCGTCGCCCTTGATATAGGCATCGGGCTCGCCCAGGTCGCTGAACACTTTCTCCACGCCCTTGGCCATCGCCTCGGTGGTGATGCCGAAAAAGTCCGCCCCCGCCTGGGTGATCTCGTTGGCGGTATAGCGCAGGTCCGAACCGGTGCTGCCGCGGGTTTCGGCGGCGCGGGCGGGCAGGATGCTGATCAGCGAACCGGCCACGGCGGGCGTCGCGCCAAAGGCCATCAGGCCGGTGATGAATTTCTTGCGGTCCATGGTTGGCTCCATTTTTCCGGCGTGCCCGCGCCGAATCACGTCCCCTGCCGCGCGTCATTCTGACCCGGATTTGGGCTTTTTTACAAACGCAATGCGGTGAGATTGGGGACAGGACGGCCACGGTGCCCCGGCCCTGGCTGGGCGCGCTAGCGTCTTCCCTTGGCGATGAACGCCCCGTTCTCGAAGCCCGGCTTGCCGTAGGTGAAGGGCGTTCCGTCCCAGCGCGTGACGTTGCCGCCCGCCGCCAGCAGCACCGCATGGCCCGCCGCGGTGTCCCATTCCATGGTGCGTCCGGCGCGGGGATAGATATCCGCTTCGCCGGTGGCCACCAGGCAGAATTTCAGCGACGAACCAGCGGTCCGGTGCGCCTTGATGGTCAGGCTTTCCAGCAGCGCGGCGGTTTTCGCGTCGGGATGGGATTTGCTGCTGACGGCGACCAGGCCGTCGGCGGGCGGCAGACGCGCGGCCAGCCGCCGGGTGCCGTCGCCGTCCTGCGCGAACGCGCCGTCTGCGAGGGATCCCACGAACAGCCGTCCCAGCGCGGGAGCGAAAACCACGCCGCGCACCGGCACGCCGTCCCGGATCTCGCCGATATTGACGGTGAACTCGCCGCCCGTGCCGCGCAGGAATTCCTTGGTGCCGTCCAGCGGGTCCACCAGGAAGAAATGCGCGCCCGCTTCCGCGACGCGGCCCGCCGCGGCTTCCTCCTCGGCCACCACGGGGATACCGGGAAAGGCCGCCGCCAGCCCGGCCAGGATCACCTGCTCGGCCTCCTCGTCGGCGTCGGTGACGGGCGAGGCGTCGGCCTTCAGCCGCGCGGCGGCGCCCGCTTCGTAATGGCGCATCACCACCGCGCCCGCCGCCAAAGCGATGCGCGCCAGCCTTTCCAGTTCCGGCGGCAGCGTTGCGCTCATCTTAAGAATTCCCTAATACGCCCGTGCGAATTAACCATTCGCTAACCATTGGGGCTTCATTGAGTTCGACCATGACGATGTCCGAGATCGAGTTCGCCGCCCTGATGGTCAGCCGCGTCTGCCACGACCTTGTCGGGCCTTTGGGCGCGGTGGTCAACGGCATGGAAGTGCTGGAGGATGAGCGCGACCCTGCCATGCGCGCCGACGCCATCAAGCTGGTGACGATGAGCGCCGACCAGGCGCTGGCCCGCATCCAGTTCATGCGGATCGCCTTCGGCGCCGCCGGCTCCGCCGGAGCCGAGCTGGACCTGGGTGAGATCGGCCGCCTGATCGCCGGGCTGCTGGAAGGCGGCAAGGTCACGCTGGAATGGAACGTGCCCCGGCTCTACTGGGCCAAGGACTGGGCCAAGCTGCTGATGAACGCCACCCTGCTG
>CALDFO010000514.1 GCA_937942205.1 uncultured Alphaproteobacteria bacterium | reverse complement strand
GGAGCGGCGCACATACCGCGTGGTGAAGGGCGTCGAACCCGGCGGCATGGACTGGCTGCGCGGCGTCAGGTCGGCGATGCGGCGGCCATACTCGGCGAAGTCCAGGGTTTCGCGCGCCTCGGCCTTCAGGCGCGCACCCGCCTGCTCCATCGTCTCGCCGGTACAGACATAGCGGTCGATCCATTCCACCGGCGCGCCCGGCCTGCCCAGCCAGGCATGGAAATGCGCCCAGGAGGCGCGCGCCATCGTCTCCCAGCTATCAGCAAAGGCCGGACCGGCGGCCGTGGTCAGCGCGATGCGCGAATCCGGCGTCCACAGACCGGTGGCGCGGGCGCTGCGTGTCTGGTGGACAAGTTCTTTGGCATAGATGGTCACGCGGCATCCGGCCCGCTGCGCCATCACGGCGCTGGTCAGGCCCAGCGCGCCGCAGCCGATCACGGCGATGTCGCGCGCGCCGCCCGCCATCGCCTTTCGCACCGCGATCTCGGCCGAACCCCAGGACAGCGACCAGCCGCTGCCGCCATGACCGTAATTGTGCACCACCAGCGTGTCGCCCAGCTTTTCGGTATCCAGGCGCGGCCCGGCGGCGCGGAAGGGCCGCAGGCACACGGTGATGTCGAACAGCCGGTCGGGACTGGCGCGCAACGCCGCCAGCGGTGCCGGACGGGCAAAGGCCGGGCCGTTGCGGACCGGCGCGGCGCAGGCGGCAAGGCCGCTTGTCGCCAGCGCGCCCAAAAGAGCGGCGCGGCGATCCAGCATGTTCATATCACGGCCTCCGTCAGAACCTTGCGCGGGCAAGGCTGACAGCGGCGGACGGGAGCGGCAAGGCTTTTTGCCGCGCGCCGGCAGGGACGGAATCAGGCGACCCGCAACGCGCCCAGCAGATACAGGATCAGGATGATGATCAGGATGGTGCCGACAATGCCGGTGCCGCCGCCCACGCCATAGCGGCTGTAGCCGAAGCCGCCCCCGGCCAGCAGCAAGACGATCAGAATGATCAAAAGCAAGGACATGGGCATTCCCCTCTTTTCTGTCGGAAGGAAATGTTGCCGGGGCGGAAAGGTTCCCCGGCCCACCCATCACACAGGGGGCGCAGGGGTCAGGGCAATATCCTGAGCCGCCGCAGCACGACATAGACCCCCGCCACCAGCAGGCCGCACAGGCCCAGCACGATGGCGAAACCGTGGGGATGCCCCGCCCAGGTGATGCCTTCCAAATTCATGCCGAAGGCGCCGACCAGGAAGGTGGGCGGCAGCAGCAGGGTGGAAATCACCGTCAGGGCCGACAGGCTGCGGTTGGTGGTGGAGGCGATACGGGTTTCTATTTCCTCGTACAGCAGCCGTGCCCGGTCGGACAGCGCGCCCGCGTCGCGGTCGAAATCCTCCGCGTCCTGCGCCAGTTGCGGCAGATGCTCCATCAGCGGGCTGGCACTGACGGAATGGCGGGTGGAGGTGGCGCGGTGGATGGCGCTGCGAAGGCCGGAAAATTCGCGGGCATAGCGCGACAGTTCGCGCCGCAACGGACCGAGACGCGACTGGTCGTTTCCGCGATCCGCCAGAACCTCATCCTCGATATGGCCCAGGTCGCGGGTCAGCGCCGCCAGCCGCTGTTCCAGCAGCGCGACGAACTCCTCCTGCAACAGCGCCAGGGCATGGGCCGGATTGTCCGGCAGGTCGCCGCGCTCGATGCGGGCGCGCAGATACTCCACGGCGCGCAGGGCATGGCGGCGGGCCGTCACCAGCCGCGTGCCGTCCAGCCAGAAGAAGAAGCGGCCGGACCCCAGCGAATGATCGGCAAAGTCGCGCTCGATGTCGGGCAGCACGCCCCAGCCACCCTGCGGCGTGAGGTGGACCTGGATGCGGTCCTCGGTGCCCAGCATCAGTTCGCGGGCATCCTCCGGCAGGTCGGTCCAGCCGTCCAGGAAGCGCCGCGCGCGATGGTCGGCCAGCGACAAATGCAGCCACAGCCAGTCATGGCCGCGCGGCAGCGCCCGCGCCAGCGTCTCGTCCTGGACGCGGGCGGCCTGGCCGTCGCGGAAAAGGAAGCCGAAGATAAGTCCGGCACAGCGTTCCAGCATGGGCAGGGCGTAGCGGGCCCAAATGACAGTTTGGTGACGCTATCGGCGGCGGGCCCTATGGGCGCGACAGGTCGCGCACCCCCGGCACGCCGCGCAATATGCGCTCGACCTCGGCGATTTCGCGCGGCGCCAGGCGGCCGAGGGTCACCGTGACCGCTTCGCCGTCATCGGACGGCTGCACGATATAACGGGTGATGCGGCGCGCCCGCCAGCCCAGCGCCTCCTCCAGCGCGGGCAATGTCACGCCGCCGGGCGCGGTGTGCAGCAGGAATTCATGCGCGATATGGCGCTGCTGGAAGCGGTCCTCCAGCGGCTTGATGCCCGCCAGGATCAGCAGGATCACCAGTGTGGCCGCGCCCGCCTCGACATACAGGCCGCCGCCCACCGCCAGGCCGATGGCGGCCACGGCCCAGATACTGGCGGCGGTGGTCAGCCCCCGCACCATCTCGCCCCGCAACAGGATCGAGCCCGCCCCCAGGAAACCAATGCCCGACACCACCTGCGCCGCCACGCGCGACGGGTCCAGGATCACATTGGGCGTGGACAGGATGTCGGAAAAGCCGAAGGCCGACACGATCATAAACAGGCAAGCGCCGACACAGACCAGCATATGGGTGCGAAGCCCCGCCGCCCAGATCAGGCGCTCGCGTTCCGCGCCGATCAGGCTGCCCAGCGCCGCCGCCACCGCCAGGCGCAGCAGCAATTCTCCATGAAGCGCGGTGGAAATCATCCGGCACCCAACTCTTGCGACCAGAGGGGGGAAACGGATGACAGCGCCAAACGCTCCGCTGGCCTAGCCAAAAGACCGCGTATCAGACGTGCTGGCCGCCATTGATCATCAGCTCGGAGCCCGTCACATAGCTGGATTGATCCGTGCACAGATAATAGATCGCCTTGGCCACTTCCGCCGGCTGCCCCAGGCGGCGCAAGGGAATGGTCTCGACGATCTTCTCGGTGCCCGGCGACAGGATCGCGGTGTCGATCTCGCCCGGCGCGATGGCGTTGACCCGCACCCCCCAGGGGCCGAAATCGGCCGCCATCTCGCGCGTCAGGGCGGCCAGCGCCGCCTTGGAGGTGGAATAGGCCGTGCCCGCGAAGGGGTGCACCCGCGAGCCCGCGATGGAGGTGACGTTGACGATGGAGCCCTTGGCTTGGGCCAGCTCGTTCTTCAATCCCTGGGCCAGCCAGATGGTGGAGAAGAATTTGCCCTCGAACACCCGCCGCCACAATTCCTGCGACGATTCCAGCGCGTTCAGGCGCACCCCCTCCTCGCCCTTGGGGCTGATCGCGGCGTTGTTGACCAGGGCGTGCAGCTTGCCGCCGGACAGGCGTTCGCGCATCTCGGCCACGGCGCGCAGGGTGTCGGCGGCGTCGGCCAGGTCCACCTGGATATGGTCTTCCGGTCCCGCCGCCCAGGGACAGTTTTCCGGGAAAGCATGGCGCGAGCAGGTGATGACCCGCCAGCCGGCGCTGGAAAACCGCTTGACCGTGGCATGACC
>CALDFO010000513.1 GCA_937942205.1 uncultured Alphaproteobacteria bacterium | reverse complement strand
TCCAGATGCAGGCCGGTGGACCGCGCGAAGCCCTGCTCCAGCCGCGCCACCAGAGCAACCCAGCGGTTGAGGCCGCCCGCGCCATTCCGCGCCTTGGCGCGAATACGGTCGGCCAGCGCCCCGGTCAGGAAGCCGCCGAACTGGTCCAGCCCGTCGCGCATCCGGCCCAGCTTTTCGCCCAGCGTCAGCAGCGCCAGCAGGTCGGGATCGCGAGCCTGTTCGATCAGCCGGTCGGCTTCTTCGGCCAGCGCCGCGCCCTCGCCCGTAGCCAGGGTCAGCGCCGCGCCGATGCTTCCGCCCGACAGCCGCGCCAGCGCCGCGCGGGCGGAAGGATCGGCCTCCGGCAGATGGTGTTGCAGCGCCTGCGCCAGCGTCGCGTCCTCCAGCGGCCGCAAGTCCAGCCGCTGGCAGCGCGAGCGGATGGTGGGCAGCAGCCGTCCCGGCGTGTTGGACAGCAGCAGCAGCATGGCGTTGGCGGGCGGCTCCTCCAGCATCTTGAGCAGCGCGTTGGCGGCATTGTCGTTCATGTCGTCGGCGGTATCCACGATGGCGACGCGCCAGCCGCCCGCGCCGCTGGTCATGCCGAAGAAATCCGCCAGCCGCCGGATCTCGTCCACCGGCAACACCGTCATCAGCTTGCCGGTGCGGGGATTTCCGGCGCGCTTCAGCACCAGCAGGCCCGGATGCGACTGGGCCGTGACCTGCCGCGCCGCGCCGTCATCCCCGGATACGGCGAGGTCTTCGGGGCCCGCATCGGTCGCGCCATGCGCCAAGAGATAGCGCGCGATACGATAGGCCAGCGTCGCCTTGCCGGTGCCGGGTGCGCCGGTGATCAGCCAGGCGCTGGGCGGCCGCCCGGCGCGCAGCGCCCGCGCCGCGCGCGCCAGCGCCGCATCCTGCCCCAGCAGGGCAAAAGTCTCGCGCGGATGCGCGAAACCCTCGATACGGTCACTGTCGGAAGCCTCGATGGGCGCGGAACGCTTGGCCATGCGCTCTTATAGATCGAAACGGCGGCAGACGGCGGCCAAAATCGCCTCGGCCACCTGATCCTCACGGCCGGAGGCGTCGATCACCCGGCAACGGTCGGGAAAGCGCCGGGCGATGTCCAGAAAGGCCTGGCGCAGCTTTTCATGGAAATCCGGCCCGAACTTCTCGAACCGCGTTTCGGCGCCGCTGCGGGCCAGCGCCCGCGCCAGGCCGGTGGGCGCATCCAGGTCCAGCACCAGCGTCAGGTCGGGCGAAAAATCGTCCAGCACGGCGCTGTCGATGCGCCGGATGGTTTCACGGTCCAATCCGCGCCCCACGCCCTGATAGGCGAAAGTGGAGTCGCTGAACCGGTCCGAAATCACCCATTGTCCGGCGGCCAGCGCCGGGCCGATGGTGCGCGCCACATGATCGGCGCGCGCCGCATAGGCCAGCAGGGTTTCGGTGATGGCGTTCCAGCGGCCCGGCTCGCCCTCCACCATCAGCTTGCGGATTTCCTCCGCGCCCGGCGATCCGCCCGGCTCGCGCGTCGCCAGCACCTTGATTCCGCGCGCCTCCAGCGCCGCCGTCAGGCGTTTGATTTGGGTGGACTTGCCGGTCCCCTCGCCGCCTTGCAGGGTGATGAAGCG
>CALDFO010000512.1 GCA_937942205.1 uncultured Alphaproteobacteria bacterium | reverse complement strand
AGGACATTGGTGAAACCATGGGCGCGCAGATCCCGCGCCAGGGCGAAGAAATCGCCATAGCGCACGGTCAGCCGTTCCACATCGGCGACGGGCAGGGCGAAGCCCGCCCGCTGCAACAGCCCGCCCAGGTCGCGCACATCGGCAAAGGGCGAGACGCGCGGACTGACCCCGCCGCGGGTGGCGATCTCGGCATGGGCGAAGGAATCCCGCAACTCGCCCAGCGTGCCGCCGCCCAGCAGCGCCGCCACGAACAGACCGTCGGGCTTGAGGGCGCGGCGGATCTGCACCAGCGCGCCGGGCAGGTCGTTGATGGTTTGCAGGGAATAAAGGCTCAGCGCCAGATCGAAGCCGCCCTCGACCGGCAGCATTTCCCGCGCGTCGAACCGCGCGCGCACCCAATCCCGCGCGAAGGGCGCCAGTTCGGGCGGCGGCGGGCTGTCGTCCAGCCACAGCCCGCGCGCGAAGCCGCGGGTCACCGCCGACAATCTGTCGGCCAAACCCTCCGCCGCCGCGCGGTCGAGAAAGCGGTCGCCCGCCCGCTTCAGGGCGCGCCTGCGGGCGTGGACGGATGCGGAAAAGTCGAACGGCGCCGGGGACATTGTGGCAGGATACCGCCATGCCCCGCCCAAGGGAAAACATTCTGCTCAAAAGCGTGCTGGATGTGCTGTTCCCGCCGCAATGCATGGGATGCCGGACCAGTGTGGCCGATGGCGGCTTCTGCGCCGCCTGCTGGAGCCGCATCACTTTCCTGGACGGACCCTGCTGCGCCGGTTGCGGCCTGCCGTTCGCGGTGGCGATGGATGCGGGCGCGCGTTGCGCCGCCTGTCTGGCCGCGCCGCCCGCCTTCGACAGCCTGCGCGCCATCCTGGTTTATGACGCGCATGGCCGTGACGCCATCCTGGCGCTGAAACATGCCGACCGGCTGGACCTGGTTCCCGGCTTTGCCCGCTGGCTGGCGCGTGTCGGTCAGGCGGCCGTCGCCCAAAGCGATGTGATCGTGCCGGTGCCGCTGCATCGCGGGCGGCTCTGGCAGCGGCGCTACAACCAGGCGGCGGAACTGGGACGGCGATTGGGGCGGCAGAGCGGACTGGCATTCGCGCCGCAGGCCCTGATGCGCAGCCGCGCCACCCCCAGCCAGGGCCGCATGGCCAGCGCCAAGGCGCGCCGCCGCAATGTACTGGCCGCTTTCCGGGTTCCCCAGGCCGGGCAGGTGGCGGGAAAACGGATTCTTCTGCTGGATGATGTCGTCACCACCGGGGCCACGGTGCAGGCCTGCGCCCGCGCCCTGAAACGGGCCGGGGCCGCCCAGGTGCATGTGCTGGCCCTGGCCCGCGTTGTGAAGGCCACGGACGTACTTATATAGTCGAGTCCGATAGGCCGGAAGCATCGGCGGGCGAGCCGCCGGCCGTGCGATCCAACATGAGTCAGATGATGAAAACCGTTCGTATGTATACCACGCCGATCTGTCCCTATTGCGCCCGCGCCAAGGCGCTGTTCAAAAAAAAGGGCGTGGAGGTGCAGGAGATCGACATCTTCATGGACGCCGAAGCCCGCAAGGAGATGGAGCGGAATACCGGCGGCGCCCGCACCGTGCCGCAGATTTTCATCGGCGACACCCATGTCGGCGGCAGCGACGATCTCTATGCGCTGGAAAAGGACGGTAAGCTGGATGGTCTTCTTTCCTGATCCCCTCCGGTTTCAGCTACCTCTCGGTTCGCTCCGCTCACCTCGAACGCTGAAACCACCTCCCCC
>CALDFO010000511.1 GCA_937942205.1 uncultured Alphaproteobacteria bacterium | reverse complement strand
AAGCCGATGGCGGTGCATCACCTGCGCTCGACCATCATCGGCGACTGCCTGCAGCGGCTTTACCGCGCCAATGGCTGGCGGGTGATCAGCGACGTCCATCTGGGCGACTGGGGCCTGCAGATGGGTCAGTTGATCAGCGAGGTCGAACTGGACGGCCGCGCGCCCATCTATTTCGACGTCAATTATATCGGTCCGTATCCGGATGAATCGCCGGTGAGCATGGACGAGCTGGAAGTGCTGTATCCGCGCGCCTCCGCCGCCTGCAAGGCCGATCCGGCGCGGCTGGAAGCGGCGCGGCGCGCCACGGTGGAATTGCAGGCGGGCCGTCCCGGTTATCGCGCCTTGTGGCGGCATTTCGTGTCGGTGACCGAGGTGGGGCTGACCCGCGAATTCGGCAGCCTGGGCGTGACCTTCGACCTGTGGAACGGCGAATCCAGCGTGGATGCGCTGATCCGGCCCATGCTGGACGATCTCAAGGCGCGCGGCCTGGCCGAAATGAGCGAGGGCGCGCTGGTGGTGCCGGTGGCGCGCGACGACGACAAGAAGCCGCTGCCGCCGCTGATCCTGGTGAAGTCCGAAGGCGGGGTGCTCTATGGCACCACCGATCTGGCCACCATCATCGCGCGGGTGCGCGAATATGATCCCGACCTGATCCTCTATGTGGTGGATCACCGCCAGCACGGCCATTTCGAGCAGGTGTTCCGCGCCGCCGGCAAGGCCGGGCTGTCGGGCAAGGCGCAATTGGAGCATGTCGGCTACGGCACCATGAACGGGGCCGACGGCAAGCCGTTCAAGACCCGCGCGGGCGGGGCGATGAAGCTGCACGACCTGATCGGCATGGCCACCGCTCAGGCCGAGAAGCGCCTGGCCGAGCAGGGCATCGCCCGTGATTTCTCGGAAGCGGAGCGGAGCGAGATCGCCCGCAAGGTGGGCATCGCCACCATCAAGTTCGCCGACCTGTCGAACCACCGGGCCACCGATTATGTCTTCGACCTGGAGCGGTTCTCGAAATTCGAGGGCAAGACCGGACCGTATCTGCAATATGCGGCGGTGCGCATCCAGTCCATCCTGCGCAAGGCGGCCGAACAGGGCGCGGCCGCCGGCATTCCCGCCATCCGGTCGCCGGAGGAGCGCCGCCTGATTCTGCAGCTTCTGTCGCTGGGCGATGTGATGGCGGCGGCCGAGGACAAGCGCGCCCCCAACATGCTCTGCGAATATGCCTTTGAACTGGCCCAGAATTTCAGCCGCTTCTACAGCGAGCACCATATCCTGTCGGAGCCGGACTCCGCCCTGCGGGCGGCCCGGCTGGGGCTTTGCGCCCTGGTGCTGGCCGTGCTGACTCGCGTGCTGGGGCTTCTGGGCATCGAGGTTCCCGAAAGAATGTGAGTAACTCGCGGGCCCGGCCCCGTTTCGTTGACTCGCCCTATGCCCTCCCTATGATGCCCGCGACATCCCCGCCCGCCTGGAGGCGCCGTGGGGCTGGCCAGCACACGATCCCTCGCGGGAGAGCGCCCCTGTTCGGGGCCGCCGAAGGAGCAACCGCCCGGAAACTCTCAGGCAAAAGGACCGCGACCGGGTGATGAACTTCTGGAAAGCGAAGCCGCGCCCTTCAAGAGGGCGGCCTCCACCGAAGGGGTAACCGGCTGTGGTCATCAAGGCCCGCCGGGAAAACTCTCAGGTTCCATGACAGGGGGCGCGCGCCAATTCCGGCGTGCGCTTTTCGTTTTTGGGACCGGCATGACCACATCGACCGAACCGCTTCTTAGTACGCCACTTCACGCCCTGCATCTGGAGCTGGGCGGCAAGATGGTGCCCTTCGCCGGCTATGAGATGCCGGTGCAATATCCTTCGGGCATCCTCAAGGAACATCTGCACACCCGCGCCCAGGCCGGGCTGTTCGATGTCTCCCATATGGGGCAGGGCTTCCTGTCGGGCGATGGCAACGCGCTGGAGCGCGTGACCCCCGCCGATGTGGCGGGGCTGAAGCCGGGGATGCAGCGCTATGGCCTGCTGCTGACGCCGCAAGGCACGATCCGGGACGATTTCATGGTCTCCCGCCTGGCGGGCGAGGACGACCTGTATCTGGTGGTCAATGCCGGCACCAAGCACGGCGACTTCGCCTATATCAATGAAACCTTGAAGGGCGCCGCCCAACTGACGCCGCGTTTCGACCGGGCGCTGCTGGCGTTGCAGGGCCCGGCGGCGGAAGCGGTTCTGGCGCGCCATGCGCCGGATGTGGCGGGCCTGACCTTCATGCAGGTGATCCGCACCACGGTGGCGGGCGCCCCGGCCATCGTCAGCCGCACCGGTTATACCGGCGAGGACGGCTATGAGATTTCCCTCGAAGGCGCCGACGCCGAAACCGTGGCCCGCGCGCTGCTGGCCGAGCCGGAGGTTCTGCCTATCGGGCTGGGCGCGCGCGACAGCCTGCGGCTGGAAGCGGGCTTGCGCCTGTACGGCCACGACATCGACGACAGCATCAATCCGGCCGAGGCCGGATTGCTGTGGTCCATCGGCAAACGCCGCAAGGAAGCCAGGGATTTCCCCGGCGGGGAAAAGATCATGGCGGGCGGCTTTGCGAAAAAGCTGGTCGGCATCCGGCCCGAGGGGCGCGCCCCCGCCCGGGAAGGCGCCGAGATCGCCGACAAGACCGGCCGCGTGATCGGCAAGGTCACCTCCGGCGGTTTCGGCCCCAGCCTGAATGCGCCTTTGGCGATGGGCTATGTCGAGACCGCCTTTGCCGCGCCCGGTACGCCGCTGGATCTGATGGTGCGGGGCAAGCCGCTGCCCGCGACTGTCGCGCCCATGCCCTTCGTTGCGCACAAGTATCGCCGTTCCAAGATTTGACCTCATACCTGGCCAGGAGAATTCCATGTCCGAAGTCCGCTACACCAATCAGCATGAATGGATCCGTCTGGACGGCGACGAAGCCACCATCGGCATCACCAGATATGCCGCCGAAAGCCTGGGCGATGTCGTGTTCGTCGAGGTGCCCGCCAGCGGCAAGGCCCTGGCCGCGGGCGGCGAGGCCGCCGTGGTGGAAAGCGTCAAGGCGGCCAGCGACATTTACGCGCCGGTGTCCGGCACGGTCAGCGCCGGCAACGGCGCGCTGGAAAAGGAACCGTCCAAGGTCAATGACGATCCGGAAGGCGAAGGCTGGTTCTTCAAGCTCACGGGCGTGGACAAGGACGAGTTCGGCAAGCTGATGGACGCCGCCGCCTATGCCAAGTTCGTGGAGAGCCTGTAGGATGCGCTATCTGCCGCTGACCCCCGACGACCGCCGCGCCATGCTGGCGCGGATCGGCGCGCCGGATATGGACGCGCTGTTCCGCGACGTGCCCCGGTCGGCGCATGTCTCGCTGGCCGCCTTCGATCTGCCCGACACCCAGGGCGAGATGGAAGTGGAGCGCGCGCTGGCGCAGATGGCGGCGAAGAACACCGCCGCCGGGGCCGCCCCATTCTTCTGCGGTGCGGGCGCCTACAAGCACCATGTGCCCAGCGCGGTGGATCACCTGATCCAGCGCTCGGAATTCCTCACCAGCTACACGCCCTACCAGCCGGAAATCGCCCAGGGCACGCTGCAATATCTGTTCGAGTTCCAGACCCAGGTGGCGCTGCTGACCGGCATGGAGGTGGCCAACGCCTCGCTCTATGACGGTTCCACCGCCACCGCCGAAGCGGTGCTGATGGCCCAGCGCGTCACCAAACGCGGCAAGGCGATCCTGTCGGGCGGCCTGCATCCCCATTATGCCGAGACGGTGGAGACGGTGGCGGGCCTGTTCGGCCCCATCGCCCGCATCCCGGTCGCGCCGGGCAAGGCCGAGGACATCATCGCTCTGATCGACGAGGATACCGCCTGTGTGGTGGTGCAGTCGCCGGATGTGTTCGGCCTGATCCGCGACCTGCGGCCCATCGCCGAGGCGGCTCATGCCAAGGGCGCGCTGCTGATCGCGGTGGTGACGGAAATCGTATCGCTGGGTCTGTTGGAGCCGCCCGGCGCGCAGGGCGCGGATATTGTGGCGGCGGAAGGCCAGTCCATCGGCAACGGTTTGAATTTCG
>CALDFO010000510.1 GCA_937942205.1 uncultured Alphaproteobacteria bacterium | reverse complement strand
GAGCGGGGGAAGGTGTCGCAGCAAGGTGTTTGCGGAGCAAACCCGCGCTGCGACGGATGGGGGTAATCACATCAAGCCGCGCTGGTTTCCAGCGCAGACATACGCGGATCGTTCTGGTGCACGACCAGATTGCGGCCATGATGCTTGGCGCCGTACAGGCAGGCGTCGGCGCGCCGGATGACGGTTTCGGCGCTTTCGCCGGGGCAGAATTGGGCCACGCCGACGGAAATGGTGATGGCGCCCAATATGTCGCCGGTGGATTTCTTCACCAGCTTCTTGGTTTCGACCGTCTGGCGTATCTGGTTGGCGACGAGGGTGGCCGCTTCCAGCCCCACGCCCCGCAGCAGGATGGCGAATTCCTCGCCGCCATAGCGGGCGGCGGTGTCGCGGCCCTTGACGTTCTCCGACAGGCAGGAGGCGACCAGCCGCAGCACCTGGTCGGCCGGCTGGTGGCCCCAGCTGTCGTTGAAGGGCTTGAAATGATCGATGTCGCACAGCAGCAGCGACACATCTTCGCCGGTCTGGGCAATCTGTTCGACGGCGCTGGCGGCCGCATCGTCGAACGCCTTGCGGTTGGCGATGCCGGTGAGGGGATCGGTGAGGCTTTCCTTGCGGACATTGTCCAGCTTGGAGCGCAGTTCGCTGACCTGTTGCGAGGATGCCTGCAATTCGCTTTCCAGGCTCCGGGTCCGCTGTTCCATGGCGCGGGTGGCGGCGACCAGGCCCTCCACCAGGCTGCGCAGATCGTCGGGCGAGTTTTCGCCGCCCAGCTCGCCCCGGACGGCGCTCAGGGCGTTCTTGTAAGCCTGCGTGTCGCGGCCGGCGCTTTCCAGCCTGCGCAGCACGTCGTCCATGACGGCGTTCATCCGTCCGCTGACCTGCTCCATGTCGGCGGCGGCGCGCGCCCCCGACAGACAGCGCAGGCGCAGATCGTTGATCGCGTCCGGGGTGAAGGGGATGCCGTCGGCGATCATGTCGCCCACCACTTCGCTGAGGGCGGGATTTTCACCCGAGGCATGGGCGTAGAACAGTTCGAAATTGTCCGGAGTCGCCGCCACCCGGCACGCGTCCATCAGGACGAGCGCGGATTTGGCAAACGTCTGTTCGCGATCCGGTTTGTGCACACTGGTCCCCGTAGCCAACCGGCGGTCGCCGGCTCTCCGTGCGGGAACTCTGCCCGATCCACCCCGAAGAAAGGGTTAAGCAATAACGGCCGGCAGGGTGAAAAAAGGCTCCGCCGGCCGGGCTTTTCCGGGACTGTTTCCTGGAACGGGGAGCTACTCGGCCTGCGGCTCCGGCTTGCGGACCGGCACGGGCCGGAACAGGAAGGCGGGCAGTTCGCTGTGGTCCACCGGCTCGGGGCGGGCGGCGCGCTCATTATGCTGGCGCTGGCTGCCCCGTTCGCGCTTCTCGCCGCGCTCACGGTTTTCCGGACGGGGGCGCGTTTCGCCCCTTTGTTCGCCCCGTTGTTCACTACGGGACTCACCACGGGGGCGGTCCTGGCGCGGCGGCGGTTCGGCCGGGGCGGGCTTTGCCGTCTGCGGCGCCTCGGCTTTGGCGGTTACCGCTTCGGGGTTGACGACGGCCGGTTCCATGCTGGCGACATGCTCATGGAA
>CALDFO010000509.1 GCA_937942205.1 uncultured Alphaproteobacteria bacterium | reverse complement strand
ACCAGCCAGGCCCTGAGCAAGGATGCCGCCGCCCATCTGGCCCGCCTGGGCGCCCTCAGCG
The DNA here is from genome assembly GCA_937942205.1 of uncultured Alphaproteobacteria bacterium. GTDB lineage: Bacteria > Pseudomonadota > Alphaproteobacteria > Micropepsales > Micropepsaceae > Rhizomicrobium. The sequence goes on along the minus strand of CALDFO010000509.1, from coordinate 996 downwards.
GCGCGGCCTATGACCGGGCCTATGTCCAGAACGAAGTCGCCTTTCACAAGACGGTCAATGGCGCGCTCCAGGACACCCTGATCCCCTCGGCTCGGAATGGAGAATTGAAGGCCTTGCTCCGGACCGGGCTGGCGCTGTTCCAGGGACATCAGGAACATGCCGAGCATATCGCCAGGACGCTGGGCCAATGAGACCGGGCCTGATCCTGGCATGTCTGCTTGGGGCGTCGGCGCTTCCCGCCGACGCCCAGGCGGCGCATTATGTCGTTGATATCGCCGACATGGCCTTCGGCCCCGCTCCGGCGCGCCTGGTGGTGGGTGACACGATCGAATGGAAAAACAGCGACATTTTCCGCCACACCGCGACCGCCCGTGATGGGCAGTTCGACCTCGACCTGCGCCCCGGCGGGCGGGCCGCCGTCACACTGTCCAAGGCTGGCGCCGTGCAGGTCTATTGCCGGTTTCATCCCAACATGACCATGCGTCTCATGGTCGTCGCGATGGGAAAGGGGTGAGGATGGCCAGTGCAGCGCACGACTATGCGGCCATGGACGAGGCGGCCCTGGTGGGCCATGCCCGGCGCGGTGACCGCGCCGCCTTTCGCGCCATCATGGAACGCTGCAACCAGCGCCTGTTCCGGGTGGCGCGGGCGGTGGTGGGAGGCGATGACGAGGCCCAGGATGTGCTGCAGGAAGCCTATCTGCGCGCCTTTGCCGGGATCGGGGGCTTTCGCGGGGATGCGGGTCTTGTGACCTGGCTGACCGCCATTACCCTCAACGAGGCGCGCGGACGCTTGCGCAAGCGCCGGTCCTTTGTGGCGCTGAGTGTCATGGATGAAACGCAGGGCCGGGTTGTCGCCTTTCCCGGTCAGCCTGTCGCGGCCGACCCGGAAGCGGAAGCCGCGCGCGCCCAGACACGCCTGCTGCTGGAGACGGCGATCGACGCCTTGCCGCCGGATTTCCGCCTGGTCTTTATCTTGCGCGAGATCGAGGGATGC
>CALDFO010000508.1 GCA_937942205.1 uncultured Alphaproteobacteria bacterium | reverse complement strand
AGCGTGGCCAGCGGCAACAGCCGCTTCTTCAGCGCCGTCACCGCCTCCTCGTCGATCAGGCGCGATCCGCCCTTGGCGACCATCACGGGGTCCACCACCAGCGGGATGCCGGGCGCATGCTCTTCCAGCGTGGCCGCCACCGTCTCCACCATCGCGGCGGAGCCCAGCATTCCGGTCTTGATCGCATCGGCCCCGATGTCGGACAGACAGGCGACGATCTGGCCGCGCACGATCTCGGGCGGAACGCCGTGCACGCCCGTCACGCCCAGCGTGTTCTGCACCGTGACGGCGGTGATGGCGGTCTGGGCATAGACGCCGAAGGACTGCGCGGTTTTCAGGTCGGCCTGTACGCCTGCGCCGCCGGAGGAATCCGACCCGGCAATCACCAGGAGTCTTTTCATGGGCCGCGGTTGCCGCCTTTGGTCAGGCGGCAACCTCCTCGATGGCCGACGCGATCTGGCGCACCACGGCGCGCACCACTTTCTCGTCCTCGCCTTCCGCCATCACGCGGATCAGCGGTTCGGTGCCCGATTTGCGCACCAGGATGCGGCCGGAAGCGCCCAGCCTGGCGTTGCAGGACGCGATGCAGGATTTGACCTTGTCGTTCTCCAGCGGCGCGCCATGCTTGAAGCGCACATTCTCCAGCACCTGCGGCAGCGGATTGAACAGATGCGCCGCTTCCGAGGCGGGCTTGTCCTCGCCCTTCAGCACCGCCAGCACCTGCAGCGCCGCCACCAGTCCGTCGCCGGTGGTGGAGATGTCGGACAGGATGATATGGCCGGACTGTTCGCCACCCACATTGAAGCCGCCCTTCTGCATCTTCTCCAGCACATAGCGGTCGCCGACCTTGGCGCGCGCCAGGTTGAGGTCGATGGATTGCAGATAGTGATCCAGCCCGGCATTGGACATCACGGTGCCCACCACGCCGCCGCCCTTGAGCTTGTCCTTCTTCGACCAGCTCTTGGCGATCAGCGCCAGAATCTGGTCGCCGTCGATGATATTGCCCTTTTCGTCGGCCATCAGCACGCGGTCGGCGTCGCCATCCAGCGCGATGCCGAAATCGGCGCGGGTCTCGCGGACCTTGGCGCAAAGCGCCTGCGGTTCGGTCGAACCGCAATCCTGGTTGATGTTGGTGCCGTCCGGCGTCACGCCCAGGGTGACGATATCGGCGCCCAGTTCCCACAGCACCGCCGGCGCGACCTTGTAGGCGGCGCCGTTGGCGCAATCGATCACGATGCGCATACCGTCCAGGCGCAGATTGCGCGGGAAGGTGCGCTTGGCGAACTCGATATAGCGGGCCTGGCTGTCATCGATGCGCTTGGCCCGGCCGATATTGGCGGAAAGGACCAGTCCCTGCTCCAGCCCGTTGGCCATCAGATGCTCGATCTCCAGTTCGATCTCGTCCGACAGCTTCTGGCCGTCGGGACCGAAGAACTTGATGCCGTTGTCCTCATACGGATTGTGCGAGGCGGTGATCATCACCCCGATATCGGCGCGCAAGGAGCGCGTCAGGAAGGCCACGGCGGGGGTGGGCAGCGGACCGAACTGGAACACATCCATGCCCACCGAGGTAAACCCCGCCACCAGCGCGTTTTCGATCATATAGCCCGACAGGCGGGTATCCTTGCCGATCACCACCCGGTGGCGATATTCGCCGCGCGTGAAGATGCGGCCCGCCGCCATGCCCGCCTTCATCGCCACTTCCGGCGTGAGCTTGGCGGTGTTGACGCGGCCACGGATGCCGTCAGTGCCGAAATATTTGCGTGTCATGAAAAGTCCGAAAGGATGCGGGGCGGGTTTTACCACATTCGCCTTTAAGGGGGTTAATGACCCTCATTTTGAAGGAATTTCAAGACCTTGAGGCCGTCACGGAGGGGGGCCGGGGCGTGGGTGCGGATCATGTCCGCGCCTTGGGCGGCCGCGAACAGCTCCGCCGCCAGGCTGGCCGCGCCCGCCTCCGCCACCGGGCGATCGACCAGGCGGCGCAGGAAGCCCTTGCGCGACACCGAGATCAGCACCGGCAGGCCATAACGGGCTTTCAGGTCCGGGATGCGCCGCAACAGGATCAGGGAATTCTCCGGGTCCGCCCCCACGAACTGGCCCATGCCGGGGTCGAGAAACAGCCGCTCCCGCGCGATGCCCGCCGCCGCCAGCGCCGTCAGGCGGGCATCGAAAAAGGCGGTGACGCGATCCCAGATTTCCTCCGGCGGCACATCGGTCTTCACCGCCACGCCGCGCGCCTGGACCATGTGCATCACGATCAGTCTGGCTTGCGATGCCGCCAGTTCGGGATAGAGCGCCGCGTCGGCAAAGCCGTGAATGTCGTTGAGATAGTCCACGCCCTGCGCCAGCGCCCAGCGCTGCACCGGGGTGGCGAAGCTGTCGATGGACAGCGGCACACCCCGCGTCCGCAGCGGCGGGATCACGGCGGCCAGCCGTTCGATCTCCCCCTCCGGCGCGACCGCGCCGCTGTCGGGATTGGAGGAGGCCGCGCCGATATCCAGAATATCCGCGCCTCCGGTTGTGAGGGCCTCGGCATGGGCCAGCGCCGCGCCGGGATCGAGATAGCGCCCGCCGTCGGAAAAGCTGTCGGTGGTGATGTTGAGGATGCCGAGGATTTTCATGGTGTGTGCAAAACAAAAAGGGCGGCCCGAGGACCGCCCTTTGTATCAGGAAAGTTGGATTCCCGCTTTCGCGGGAATGACAAAAGTCCAGCGCCTATCTGGGCTGCGGCTCCGGGGAGATGATGGGGCCGGGGCCGGAGGCCGGACGCGCCTTGCCCGCCACCGGCACACTGGTGCCCGTGTCGCGCGGCGGCGCCGCCGGCTCCTCATAAGGCGTGCGCACCGGCGGGATACCCTTGAGCAGCGCGATGATCTCGTCGCCGGTCAGGGTTTCGTATTCCAGCAGGCCCCGGGCCAGCGCATTCAGGTCTTCGGAATGCGTGGTCAGGATATCGCGCGCGCGGCTGTAGCTTTCGTCGATGATCCGGTGGATCTCGCTGTCGATCTTCTGGGCCGTGGCCTCGGAGATGTTCTGGGTGCGCGACACGCTATGGCCCAGGAACACTTCCTCCTGGTTCTCGGCATAGGCGATCGGGCCCAGGCTGTCGGACATGCCGAAGCGGGTGACCATGGCGCGGGCCATGCGGGTGGCCTGCTCGATATCGCTCTGGGCGCCGGTGGTGACCTTTTCATGGCCGAACACCAGTTCCTCGGCCAGACGGCCGCCAAAGGCCACCGCCAGATCGGCCAGCATCTTCTGGCGCGTCAGCGACAACTGATCGCGTTCCGGCAGGCGCATCACCATGCCCAGCGCGCGGCCGCGCGGGATGATGGTGGCCTTGTGGATGGGATCGGAGCCGACGACATGCAGCGCCACCAGGGCGTGACCGGCCTCGTGGAAGGCGGTGAGCTTCTTTTCCTCGTCGCTCATGGCCATGGAGCGGCGCTCCGCGCCCATCATCACCTTGTCCTTGGCGTCTTCCAGTTCCTGCATGGTGACGACGCGCTTGCCGCGGCGGGCGGCCATCAGCGCGCCCTCGTTCACCAGGTTGGCCAGATCGGCGCCGGAGAAGCCGGGGGTGCCGCGGGCCAGCACGCGCGGGTCCACATCGGGGGCCAGCGGCACCTTGCGCAGATGCACGCGCAGAATCTTCTCGCGGCCCGCCAGGTCGGGATTGGGCACCACGACATGGCGGTCGAAACGGCCCGGGCGCAGCAGCGCCGGATCCAGCACGTCGGGACGGTTGGTGGCGGCGATCAGGATGACGGATTCGTTGGCCTCGAAGCCGTCCATCTCCACCAGCAACTGGTTCAGGGTCTGCTCGCGCTCGTCATTGCCGCCGCCCAGGCCGGCGCCGCGATGGCGGCCGACCGCGTCGATTTCGTCGATGAAGACGATGCAGGGACTGTTCTTCTTGGCCTGCTCGAACATGTCGCGCACGCGGCTCGCGCCGACGCCCACGAACATCTCCACGAAGTCCGAACCCGAGATGGTGAAGAACGGCACATTCGCCTCGCCGGCGACGGCGCGCGCGATGAGCGTCTTACCGGTACCGGGCGGGCCCACCAGCAGCACGCCGCGCGGGATACGCCCGCCGAGGCGCTGGAACTTGCCGGGGTCCTTGAGGAACTCGACGATCTCTTCGAGATCCTGCTTGGCCTCGTCGACACCAGCGACATCCTCGAACGTCACCTTGCCATGCGTCTCGGTGAGGAGCTTCGCGCGCGACTTGCCAAAGCCCATCGCGCCGCCGCGCCCACCCCCCTGCATCTGCCGGATGAAGAAGAACCACACGCCGATGATCACGAGGAACGGCAGCCAGCTCGACAGGATCACGCTCCACAGCGGATTGCCTTCGGGCGCCTGCGCCGAGATGGTGACGTTGGAGTCCTCGAGCCGCGACACGACGTCGGTGTTGGGCGGGATGATGGTCTCGAACTTGCTGCCGTTGGTCAGCACGCCCTGGATGACGTCGCCAACGATGACCACCGAGGTCACGTTGCCCGCATCCACCTCGCGCATGAATTCGGTGTAGCTCTTGTCGGTGAAGGAGCGGTTGCCCGCAGAATTGGAGAAGACC
>CALDFO010000507.1 GCA_937942205.1 uncultured Alphaproteobacteria bacterium | reverse complement strand
CCCAGAGCCTGGATTTCACCGGCTCGATCTATCTCAAGAACACGGTGGATTTCGCCACCAGCCAGGACATCCTGTCGGGCCTCTACAAGGCGGCGGCCTTCGGTTTCATCATCGCCCTGATGGGCTGCTATAACGGCTTCAACAGCCGTGGCGGCGCACAGGGCGTGGGCAACGCCACCACCGCGGCGGTGGTCTCGTCCTCCATCCTGATCCTGGCCGCCAACTATCTGCTGACCTCGCTGCTGTTCTCCAAATGACACCCAAAATCCAACTGATCGGCGTCAAGAAGCGGTTCGGCTCCAAGCAGGTGCTGGACGGCGTGGACCTGACCATCGAGCCCGGCTCGTCGCTGGTGATCATCGGCGGTTCGGGCACCGGCAAGTCCGTCACCATCAAGTCGATCCTGGGGATCATCCGGCCCGACGAGGGCACCATCCTGGTGGATGGCGAGGACATCACCCGCGTCAACGGCGCAGGCCGCGACCGGGTGATGCGCAAGTTCGGCATGTTGTTCCAGGGCGCGGCGCTTTTCGACAGCCTGCCGGTGTGGGAAAACGTCGCCTTCGGGCTGATCCAGGGGCGCGGCATGGCGCGCAAGGCGGCGCGCGACGTCGCCATCCAGAAGCTGGCCAAGGTCGGGCTGACCGCCGATGTGGGCGATCTGTTCCCGGTCGAGCTGTCGGGCGGTATGCAGAAGCGCGTGGGCCTGGCCCGCGCCATCGCCGCCGATCCGGAGATCATCTTTTTCGACGAGCCGACCACCGGGCTGGACCCGATCATGGCCGACGTCATCAACGATCTGATCGTGGCGACGGTGAAGGATATGGGCGCGACCACCATGTCCATCACCCATGACATGGCCAGCGCGCGGAAAATCTCGCACCGTATCGCCATGCTCCATGGCGGCAGGATCATCTGGCAGGGCCCGACGGCGGAGATTGATAATTCCGGCAATCCGTATGTGGACCAGTTCATCCACGGCAAGGCGGAAGGCCCCATTAAAATGGCGGTGAAGGCCTGACCGCGCGTATTCCATGATGGGCTGGTTGCGGAACTGGCGCATCGAGCGCGCCGCCCGGCGCTATGCGGCGGAACTGCCGCCCGCGTTGCTGAAGGCGCTGGGCTGGCGCAAATACTACACCGTCTGCCAGGTCCGCACGGTGGTGAAGGCGCTGGGGCTCGATCCGACATATATCGTGCTGGGCCATGCCTGTTTCCTGCCGGAGGAACGCTTCGGTGAGGAGCTGGAAAGCATGAAAGTGCGGCTGCCCTATGCCGAAGCCCGCGCCCGCATGGCCCGGCATCTGCCGCAATATACCGCGCCGGGCGGCTGGCTGGCTGACACGCCTATAGCCCAGTAAGGCAATCGTCATGGCCCGGCTAGTCCGGGCCATCCAGTTCCTGCCGGTCCGAACTGGATGGCCCGCATGCGCGGGCCATGACGGAACCGGCGGTATCCACGCACGCTTGACCGCTGTGCTAAACTCGAATCATGGCCAAATCCTCCACCAGCTATGCCTGCCAGTCCTGCGGGGCGGTGACCGCCAAATGGGCGGGCAAGTGCGAATCCTGCGGCGGCTGGAACACCATCGTGGAGGAGGGCGTCGCCCCGCCTCTCGGGTCGGGCGCGACCCGGCGATCAAAAGGCCGTAAGATCACCCTGGAAGACCTCAAGGCGCATGACGCCCCGCCCGAACGCCGCCCCACCGGCATCGCGGAGTTCGACCGCGTCACCGGCGGCGGGCTGGTGCCGGGATCGGCGCTGCTGGTCGGCGGCGATCCGGGCATCGGCAAGTCCACCATCATCCTGCAGGCGCTGGGCAAGTATGCCCAGAATGGCGGCCATGCCGTCTATATCTCGGGCGAGGAGGCGATGGCGCAGGTGCGTATGCGCGCCGCCCGCATGGGGCTGGCCGACGCGCCGCTGATGCTGGGCGCGGCCACCTGTGTCGAAGACATTCTCGCCACGCTGGAAGCGGGCTCTTTCAAAGGGAAGTATGGGCCCCCCGCCATCGTCGCCATCGATTCCATCCAGACGCTGTGGACCGGGGCGCTGGATGCGGCGCCGGGCACCATCGCCCAGGTCCGCACCGCCAGTTTCGATCTGGTCCGCTATGCCAAGTCCAGCGGCGCGGCGCTGTTGCTGGTGGGGCATGTGACCAAGGACGGCCAGATCGCCGGACCCAAGGCGGTGGAGCATCTGGTGGATGCGGTGCTCTATTTCGAGGGCGAGCGCGGCCATCATTTCCGGGTGCTGCGGGCGGTGAAGAACCGCTTCGGCGCCACCGACGAGATCGGCGTGTTCGAGATGACCGGCAAGGGGCTGGCCGAGGTCGCCAATCCCAGCGCCCTGTTCCTGGGCGACCGCAGTTCTGCGGCGCCGGGCACCGCCGTC
>CALDFO010000506.1 GCA_937942205.1 uncultured Alphaproteobacteria bacterium | reverse complement strand
CGAGGAGGGCTTCACCGTCCGTGTCGCCAGCGATGGCGGACATACCGGAGACGCCGATCATATGGCGGCACGATGGAGCGGCCTGACCGTCGCGCTGACGCCGGAGGCGCTATCGGGCGCGCGGCTGGTGGTGGACGCGTTGTTCGGCGCGGGGCTTTCCCGCCCGCTGGAAGGCGCGGCGGCGCAGGTGGTGACGGCATTGCGTGAACTGCCGGTGGTGGCGGTGGATGTGCCGTCCGGCGTGTCGGGCGACAGCGGCCTGCCACTGGGAGATGTGCATGTGACGGCGGCGCTGACCGTCACCTTCTTCCGCAAGAAGCCGGGCCATCTGCTGCTGCCGGGGCGCGCTTTGTGCGGCGAGATCGTGCTGGCCGATATCGGCATCCCGGCGGACGCCGCAGAGACGGCCTCAAGTAGCGAAGCGATAGGCCATAAAAAAAGCCTTTATGAGAACACGCCCGCTTTGTGGCGCTATCCCTGGCCGCAAGCGGCGGGACACAAATACAGCCGTGGCCACTGTGTCGTGGTCAGCGGTCCCGCACACGCCACCGGCGCGGCGCGTCTGGCGGCGCGGGGTGCGCTGCGGATCGGCGCTGGCCTGGTGAGCATCGCCTCGCCGCCGGAGGCGGTGGCGGTGAATGCGGCGCACCTGACCGCCATCATGCTCAAGCCGTTCGAGGGCGCGGCGGGGCTGGCGGCGCTGCTGGAAGACAAGCGCCTGAACAGTGTGGTGATCGGTCCCGGCCTGGGGGTTTCCTCCCCCGTGCGCGCAGCGCAGACGGGGGAGGTGGCCGTAGCCGGCTCTCGAGACGGCGAAGGCCGGAGGGGGATGGATGTATCTGGCGAGACGCGCGCGTTGGTCGATGCGGTGCTGAAATCCGGAGTCGCAACGGTCCTGGACGCCGACGCGCTGACTTCCTTCCGGGATGACCCCGACGCCCTGTTCGACCGCCTGCATGACGCCTGTGTGCTGACGCCCCATGCCGGGGAGTTCGAGCGGTTGTTCCCCGGCCTGCTGGAGGCCAGCCCGAGCAAGGTCGAGGCGGCGCGTGCCGCCGCCGCGCGGGCGGGCTGCACGGTGCTGCTCAAGGGCGGCGATACCGTGATTGCAGATCCTTCCGGCCGGGCCGCGATCTGCGCCAATGCGCCGCCCTGGCTGGCGACCGCCGGGGCAGGGGATGTTCTGGCGGGCTGTATCGCCGGGCTGCTGGCCCAGGGCCAAAATCGGAATATGGGTGGCTTTGATGCCGCCTGCGCCGGGGCCTGGCTGCACGGGGATGCCGCCGCCCGCTTCGGGCCGGGCCTGATCGCCGAGGATTTGCCGGAAATCCTGCCAAAAAGCCTGGAAAGCCTTGCCAAACGCCTAGCCACTCCCCGTGACACTTGATATAGGGCACGGCCCAAAGGCGGACATGGCGGAACTGGTAGACGCGCTGGATTTAGGTTCCAGTGACGAAAGTCGTGGGGGTTCAAGTCCCTCCGCCCGCACCAGTCCCGAATTCCAGGGCCAGAATTTTAGGGCCAGACTCCTTAGGAAATGCGATGAATATTACCGAGACCGTCAACGAGAACCTGCACCGCGAATTCAAGAT
>CALDFO010000505.1 GCA_937942205.1 uncultured Alphaproteobacteria bacterium | reverse complement strand
CATATGGAAACGCTGCCCAATGGCGATGTCATCGTTCATGGCCGTATCGCCACCCCGCGCGGCCCTATCGTGAAGCGCTTGAATTTTCATGGCGGCAAGGCGGCGGTGGATTTCGATATCCTGTTCGAATGGGATCAGTGGCCTGCGGGCAGCCTGCGACTGGGCCATTTCACCCTGTTGCCCGATGCCTTCGATCTCGATGGTCTGTCTTTCCGCACCAGCAATGGTGGCGCGCTGGAGGATTTTGCGCTGGATGGCGTGGTGGATCATGGCGCGCCGGTTTCCATGTTGGTTAGTTCCGGCATGGGACTGGGTTTGACCGAAGGCTGGCTGGACATCGGTGATGCCGCCACGCGGTTGCGCATTAAAGTAGACCGCACCACCGCGCCGCTTCTGGGTATGATGACCCATCGTCCGGTGCGCGATCATCATCATCGCCGCAGCCTGTTCTGCCAGGTACAATTGTCGGCAGCCGAACTGGACGACACCCGCAAACCCGCCAGTTACCGCGATGGTCCGCGCCGATTCCGGTTCTCGCTTGCGGCGGCTTGAGCAATCATTGAACTTTCTGCATAATATTTTCCCAGAAGGCTTGGCTTCCTTCCAGGACTGACGCATTTTCGCGCTCATGAGCAAGACGCCCCGTATTACGCCCGTAATCCTGTCTGGCGGCTCCGGCACGCGGCTGTGGCCGCTGTCGCGCAAGGCGCTGCCCAAGCAGCTTCTACCGCTGGCTGGTGCGGGCACCATGATCCAGGAAACGGTGGCGCGTGCGCAGGGTGAAGGTTTTGCCGCACCGCTGATCATCTGCAACCAGGAACATCGCTTCCTGATCGCCGAACAACTGCGCGCTGCGGGCGTCACCGGGGCGCAGATCATGCTGGAGCCGGTAGGCCGCAATACCGCCCCCGCCGCCGCCGTCGCCGCGCTCAGGGTGATGGAAGGTGATCCCGACGGCTTGGTGTTGTTGATGCCGTCCGACCATGTTGTACAGGATCGTGCCGCTTTCCTGCGCGCCATTGCGCTCGCGCAGAAGGCTGCCCGCGATGGTGCGCTTGTCACGTTCGGCATCCAGCCCACAGAGCCGCAGACAGGTTATGGCTATATCAAGGCTGGCGCGGAGCTGGCCACGGTTTCGGGCGCCTTCGCCATCGCGCGTTTCGTGGAGAAACCGGACGCCGCCACGGCGCAGGCCTATCTGGCCGAAGGCGGCTATTACTGGAACAGCGGCATTTTCCTGTTCCAGGCGCGGGCTTTCCTGGAGGAACTGGCGCGGCTCCATCCGCGCATGCTGGAATGCTGCCGCGACGCGTTGGCGCATGCCCATACCGATATGGATTTCATCCGTCTGGAGGAGCCGGCCTTTGTCGCTTGTCCCTCCGATTCCATCGACTATGCCGTGATGGAAAAGGCCACCAGTGCCGTGGTGGTGCCGGTGGAGATGGGCTGGAACGATATCGGCTCCTGGCAGGCGTTGTGGGATATCGCTCCGCGCGACGCCAGCGGCAACGCCGTTCAGGGCAATGTCCTGACCGAAAAGACCAAAGGCTCGTACCTGCGCAGCGAGGGGCCGCTGGTGGCCGCGATCGGCGTGGAAAATCTGGTGGTGGTCGCCACCAAGGACGCCGTGCTGGTCAGCCATCGCGACAGCGCCCAGGACGTGAAGAAGATCGTGGATCAGCTCGACAAGGCGGGCAGTGACCGCCATGTGCTGCATCCGGTGGTGCATCGCCCCTGGGGGACCTATGAAGGGGTTGATGCCGGTACGAATTTCCAGGTCAAACACATCATGGTGAAGCCGGGCGCCAAGCTGTCGCTGCAGATGCATCATCACCGCGCCGAACACTGGATCGTGATTGAAGGTACCGCGCTGGTCACTTGCGATGAGCGCCAGTTCCTGCTGCAGCCCAACGAATCCACTTTTATCCCACTGGGCGCCAAGCACCGGCTGGAAAATCCCAGCAAGACGCCGCTGCGTCTGATCGAAGTCCAGTCCGGCTCCTATATGGGCGAGGACGATATTGTGCGCTTCGAGGATACCTATGGCCGCATAACAGAGGAAAAGAAGACCTAGGTCGTCTTTCTGCAATGTTTCGTGTCTCGGCGAAGCGGCCACCACGCTGTAAAAGCCCTTGATTGTCGAGTATCGAGTCATGTCCAGCCCGGCGCCTTCATCGGCCTACAAGCCCAGCGCAAGCACCTTGGCGAACCGCTGAACCGCGCCATCCAGGCGGTGGCGGAAGGTGGCCAGTGGATTCTGGGTCCACAGGTGGCGCAGTTCGAAAAGGACATTGCGGCCTGGGCAGGCGTGAAGCATGCCGTGGCGTGTGCCAATGGCACCGATGCGCTGCTGCTAGTGCTGAAAGCTTGGGGCGTGGGCACGGGCGATGCGGTGTTCGTGCCGGCCTTCACCTTCGCGGCAACGGGCGAGGTCGTGGCGCTGACGGGCGCTTCGCCGGTGTGCGTCGACGTGTTGCCCGACACTTACAATGTGGATCTCGCCAGTCTCGAGGCTGCCATCGCGCTAGTGAAACGTGACGGCAAGCTGACGGCAAAGGTGGTGATGCCGGTCGACTTGCTCGGTTTGCCGGCAACAACCGCATCGTCGTGCCGCATGTGATCGCGGGCGCCACTTCGACCTGGGCGCAATACACGCTGCAGGTGGGAGACCGCGCCAAATCCAGGCCGATCTGAAAGCCGCCGGCGTACCGACCGTGGTCTATTATCCCCTCCCGCTGTCACGCCAGAAGGCCTATGCGCATTTCCCGTCCACCCCCATGCCGGTTAGCGAAGCGCTGCCGGCCAAGGTGGTGAGATGCACCCCTATCTGGAAAAATCCAACCAAAACCGCGTCATCGCGGCCGCGCTGGCCAGTGTCGCGGCTTAGGCCGACAGCGCGTCCGTGTCGGAGCGGTATTCCGGTACCGAGACCTTCAGCAGACGGAGCACGCGGCTGACATCGCTGTTGGTGCAGGCCTGGCGGAATTCCAGCACCTGCTGACGCACGATGCGCAGGTCACTGGTGCGCGGCACCAGCTTCAGCACCGACTGGATCTGAGTGGGCACCACCGATTCCTCAGTATGCACGACTTCCTCGTACAGCTTCTCGCCAGGTCGCAGGCCGACGACATCAATCTTGATATCGATGTCGGGACGGCGGCCGGTCAGGCGGATCATCTGCCGCGCCAGGTCGATGATCTTGATGGGACTGCCCATCTCGAGAACATAGATGCCACCGCGCTCGTTGATGTCGCGTACGCCTTCGGCGCCGGCCTGCAGCACCAGCGACACGGCCTCCGGAATGGTCATGAAATAGCGGGTGATGTCGGGATGCGTGACGGTCACAGGACCGCCCGCCTCGATCTGGCGCTGGAACAGCGGCACGACCGAGCCGGCTGAGCCCAGGACATTGCCGAAGCGCACGGCGACAAAGCGGGTACCGCCATTGGGATCGGCCTGGTCCAGGCCCTGGCAATAGGCTTCCGCCAGGCGCTTGGTCGCGCCCATGATATTGGAAGGATTGACCGCCTTGTCGGTGGAGATGGTGACCATAGCCGACACGCCATGGCGGCGGCAGGCTTCCGCGACATTGACGGTGCCCAGCACATTGGTCTTTACGCCCTCGATTGGGTGATCTTCCAGCAGCGGAACATGCTTGAGCGCGGCGGCATGGAATACGATGTCCGGGCAGGTCTTTTCGATCCACTGCGACACCAGCTCGCCGTCGCGCACGTCCAGTAGCGCGGTCTGGCGCGGCACATTTGGGAAAGCCTCTTC